>JAISNB010000210.1 GCA_031276435.1 Burkholderiaceae bacterium
GACCCAAGCTGCGGCTGCTGCAAGGCGTGGATCGCGCACATGCAAAAAGCGGGCTTTCAGGTGCAGGTCAACGAGACGGGCAACCACGCGGCCCGCGCGCGGCTTGGCATGCCAGAGCAACAGGCCTCTTGCCACACGGCCAAGGTTGGCGGCTACGTGATCGAAGGGCATGTGCCCGCCGCCGACATCGAGCGCCTGCTCAAGGAAAAGCCCAAGGCGCTCGGGCTGGCCGCGCCGGGAATGCCGGTTGGATCGCCAGGCATGGACGACGCGGTCTACGCCAACCTGCCCGTCAAATACGACGTGCTCCTGGTGCGCGCGGACGGCAGCACATCGGTCTACGCCACATACCGCCGCTGATTCGCATCTTCTGTTTTTCAACCCCTGTTTTCAAGGAGACTTGTCATGAAAAAATCACTTCGTGCGCTGGCGGCGGCAGCCGCCGTTTGGGGCCTGGCTGGCCATGCCGCGCTGGCCGCGCCCGTGACGTATGAAATTGACAGCAGCCACACTTTTCCGCGTTTTTCGTACCGGCATCAGGGGCTGTCCACCCAGTTGTCGAGCTTCAGGCAAACCACGGGGGTTGTGGTGTACGACGCGCAGGCCAAGACCGCGTCGGTCAATGTCAGCATTGACATGGGTTCGGTCAACTCGGGTTTTGCGCCGCTGGACGAGCATTTGCGCGCCAACGACATGTTCGATGTCGCCCAATACCCGACGGCCACGTTCCGATCGACCCGCGTGGTTTTCAGCGGCGACAAGCCCGTCAGGATTCAGGGCGATTTGACCATCAAGGGCGTGACCAGGCCGGTGACGCTGGAGGTGATTGATTTTGTCGCCATCCGCCACCCGTCGAAGAACAAGCCTGCCATTGGCGCGCAGGCCATCACGAAGATCAAACGCTCCGAGTTCAACGCTGGCACCCACGTGCCGCTGGTGGGCGACGAGGTGACAATCGACATCGCGCTGGAAGCCATCGCCCAATAAACAACGCAACGCGCCTGCCTGCGGCGGGCGGGGGAACGCGCTCAACGCGCGGCGGCTGCTTGCAACAGCAGTTTTTGCGGCTCGTCGCTGGCAAGCACCTGGCGCGCCCATTCGGTCAGTTTGCCGATGTCGGCGCGCAAAATTTCCTGCTTGACGGCCAGGATTTGCGACGGATGCATGGAGAAGCTGCGCAGGCCAAAGCCAAGCAGCAGGCGCGTCAGGGCGGGATCGCCCGCCATCTCGCCGCACACGGTCACGCCCTTGCCCGCGGCTCTGGCTTGCGCAATGGTATCCGCCACCAGGTGCAGCACAGCCGGGTGCAGTTGGTCGTACAGGTGCGCCACGGATTCGTCGGCGCGGTCTATGGCCAGCGTGTACTGGATGAGGTCGTTGGTGCCGATGGACAGGAAGTCGAAGTGGCGCAAAAACAGCGGCAGGTTGAGCGCGGCGGCAGGCACTTCGATCATGGCGCCCAGCGCCACCGGGCCATGGACTTGCGCGCGGTCATCGAGCTGCGATCGCGCCTTGTCGATCCAGTCCAGCGTCTGGCGGATTTCGCCCAGATGCGCCAGCATGGGCAGCAGCAATTGCACTTTGCCATGCGCGGCGGCGCGCAGGATGGCGCGCAACTGGGTCAGGAACATGGCCGGCTCAGCCAGGCTCCAGCGGATGGCGCGCAGGCCCAGCGCGGGGTTGAGGTGCGCGGCGTCGTAGCGGTCGTCCAGCGGTTTGTCAGCACCCACATCCACCGTGCGGATGGTCACGGGCAGGCCCTGCATGCCTTCCACGGCGGCGCGGTAGGCGCGGTATTGCTCTTCTTCGTCGGGCAACTGGCCAGCGCGGCCCATGAACAGGAATTCGCTGCGAAACAGGCCGACGCCCACGGCGCTGACGGCCAGCGCGGCCTGCGTGTCGCCCGGTTGCTCGATGTTGGCCAGCAGTTCGATTTTCTGGCCGTCGAGCGTGACCGACGGCGTGGTGCGCAAGCGCCCGAGGCGGCTGCGCTCCAGCTCGCCCTGGCGCTGCTTGAAGGCGTAGTCAGCCAGGATGATGGGCGAGGGGTCGACGATGACGACGCCCGCGTCGCCATCGATGATGACCCAATCGTCCTGCTGCACCAACTGGCTTGCCGAGCGCGCGCCCACGACGGCGGGAATGTCCATGCTGCGCGCCACGATGGCGGTGTGGCTGGTTTTGCCGCCCACGTCGGTTACAAAACCGGCAAACACGCTTTTCTTGAATTGCAGCATGTCGGCGGGCGACAAATCGTGCGCCACCAGCACCAGCGGCACATTCTGCTGCTCCTGTGCTTGCGGCGGCGCCGCCTGTGCGCGCGGCGGTGGCGGTGCCGCCGTTACAGGCGTTGCCGCACCCTTGAGGTGACGCAGCACGCGCTCAATCACCTGTTCCAGATCGGCCTTGCGCTCGCGCAGGTATTCGTCTTCCATTTCCTCGAACTGGCGCACCACCAGCTCAAGCTGCGTGGTCAGCGCCCACTCCGCGTTGTAGCGCCGCTCTTGGATCCACTGGCGCACGCCATCGTCAAACGGTTGGTCTTGCAGCAGCATCAGGTGCACGTCCAGCAGCGCGGCCAGTTCGGCTGGCGCGTCTTTGGGCAACTCGCCCTGCAAGCGTTGCAGTTCAGCGGCCACGGCGCCGCGCGCCGCTTGCAGCCGTTGCAGTTCGCCGGGAATTTGCTCCGGCGCGACAAAGTAATGCGCCACATCAACCCGGCTGGGCGCCAGCAGCGTGGCGCGGCCCATGGCAATGCCACGCGCCACCGCCTGTCCGTGAATGGAAAAAGTCATGCCCCGATCCCTGTCAATGTTGTTTTTCTGCTGCCACCGTGGCCACCCGCGCCTTTGCGCGATGGACGGCGGCAGCGGCGGCAAGGCGCACCTGGCGCGCCGTGCCTGTCATCGTCACTGCCCTTCGCCAAATTTATCGGCAATCAGCGCCAGCAGCGCGTCCATGGCCTGCTGCTCCTGATCGCCATGGGTTTCCAGCGTGACCGTGGTGCCCATGCCAGCGGCCAGCATCATGACGCCCATGATGCTTTTGGCGTTGACGCGCCGCTCGCCCCGCGAAATCCAGACTTCGCACGGAAAACCGCTCGCCAGCTTGGTCAGCTTGGCCGTGGCGCGGGCATGCAGGCCCAGTTTATTGCTGATGGTCGTGTCGCTCTTGATCATGCGTTGTTCTTCTGCTTTGATTTTGCGGCGCTATGGCCGTCACCTGCATCACGCCCTGCGCGCCGCCCGCCATGGCGCGTGCGAGCATGACATCCAGCGGCTCGCCGCGGTAAGTCAGCGCGCGCAGCAGCATGGGCAGATTCACGCCAGCCACCAGGCGCGTACTGATGCCATCGACCAGACGCTGCGCCACATTGCACGGCGTGGCGCCAAACACGTCAGTGAGCACCAGCACATTGCCGGGCAGTTGCTTGAGCGCCAAGTGTGCCGATTCCAGACTTTCCTCGGGCGGCGCGTTGGGATGCACATCGACGGCCAGCACCCCATCGCCCGCGTCGGCAAACACGTGCAGCGCGCACTGACGCAAGGCATGCGCCAGCGGCGCATGGGCAATGATCAGCACGCCGTTGTTCATGTCCGGATTATGGCAATTGTGGGCCGCGCCGCGCCGGGCCAGCGGCACAAAAAAACCGGGGCATCGGCAAACAGGCCCCGGTTGCGGTACGCTTGGGACACCTGCCGCGTCGTGCCGGACACCGCTTGGCTCTTTTCTCGCATATGAACCCTCATCCCACCCGCCGCCTGATTTGCGCCGCGCTGCCCGCACTGGCCCTGCTGGCTGGCTGCGCGCCAGACCTTGCGCCGCAATCGACCTTTGTTTTGCTCGATGGCAGCAGCCAAAGCACCAGTGACCTCAAGGGCAAGGTCGCACTGGTGAATTTCTGGGCCACCAGTTGCACCACCTGCGTGGCCGAGATGCCGCAAATCGTGCAAACCTATGAACGCTTCAAAAGCCGGGGCTTTGAAACCGTGGCGGTCGCCATGCGTTACGACCCGCCAGCCTACGTGGTCAACTTTGTGCAAACGCGCAAGCTTCCTTTCAAGGTCGCCATCGACAACACGGGTGCCGTGGCCCGGGCCTGGGGCGATGTTCAACTGACGCCCACCACGTTTTTGCTCAACAAAAAAGGGGAAATCGTCAAACGCTACGTAGGCCCGCCCAATTTCGACGACCTGCACCAGCTCATCGAAAAACTGCTGGCTGCCGCATGAAATGATGGTGATACCGGCTCACCGGGTGGGTGGCTACGGCTTTGCTGTGGACGTGGGCAGGCGTTCCAGATCAACGCCCCAACCAGCCTGCGGCACAGGGCCGACGCGACAATCCGCAACGGGTTTCCCCGGTTTCTTTACTTTACCGGCGGCCACTGGCGGGCGGTATGCACCAGGGCCAGCACCCAAACAACTCGCGCATGACCTAGGAGGCGGGCCGATCTTCGCGGGCCACTTCGGCCATGAAATCGGCGCGCAAATCTGGTTCCAGCTTCATCGTGAAAACGGCTTCTTTCGGCACGCTGCGCTTCTTTGCAAAGGTACTGACGCAGCATATACCGGGCCAGTACCATGCGCGTGGAGCGCATCACCGCTTTGGGTCAGGGTCAACTGCGCTTCGGGCCGACGGCTTCGTGGCCGATAACGCAGCGCCAGAAAGACGGTACCCGGAACGCCGCATAAAAAAACCCGCCACATGCGGGGTTTTGCCGCCCGAGGCGCCTTTCTCGCGCGCCACCGGGCTTGGGGGCTTGGCGGCGGCGAGCGACGCGGCACAAACCAGCGTCACGCCGCCATGGCCAGGGCGTCTGACGGCCCATTACTCCTTGAACTGGTCATGACACGACTTGCAGGTCTTGGCCGCGGGGCCAAAAGCGGCCTTGAGGTTGTCAAGGTTGCCGGACTTGGCCGCCACCACCAGTTTGGCAACGGTGGCATCCATCTCGTCGGCGCCTTGCTTGAACTTGGCGGCTTCTTTCCAGACCGAAGCCTTGGCGTTGCTCTTGGCGCCACTGGTGTTCTCGCCAAAAGCGCCCCAGGGCAGCTTGTGCACGGCGGCGAGCACGTCGGCATTGGCGGCAGCGGCAGCGGCGTCAAACGGAACCTTGCCGTTTGCCATGCCGCCCAGCGCGCCAAAGTGCCTGGCCGTTACGGTGAAAACGGCCTGGCGGTATTTCACGGCATCTTCGGGTTTGGCAAATTGCGCGTGCGCGGGCAGGGCCGCCGCGCAGGCAGCAAGCGTCAAGGCGATGCTGGCTATGTTCTTTTTCATCGGGGGTGTTCCTTTCAATTGGGATAAAAATTTCCGAACGGTGTTTCAGGCGCTTCATCCATCAACACACGGGCACAGAGAATACAATGAATTGACAGCTTCCACCATGTCATTAACAATCGGTAACCATGAGCAGCACCGTTCGCATCTGGGATTTGCCCACACGTTTGTTCCACTGGAGCCTGTTTGCATCTGTTGTCGCCCTTATGGTGACCGGCAAGATGGGGGGCGACGCCATGGTGTGGCATTTTCGCCTTGGCTACGTGGTTTTTGCCCTGCTGCTGTTTCGCGTGCTGTGGGGGTTTGTGGGGGGGCGCTGGTCGCGCTTTGTGAGCTTTTTCCCCACGCCGGGCCGGCTCATGCGCTATCTGGGCGGGCGCGCGCGCTTGCAGGATTTGGCCGGTCACAACCCGCTGGGCGCTTTTTCGGTGCTGGCCCTGCTGCTGATTCTGGCCGTGCAAGTGGCCTCTGGCCTGCTCAGCGACGACGAGATTTTCTTTTCCGGTCCGTTGACGGCGCTGGCGCCCGGCAGCCTTGTCAGTGCCGCCACGCGCTATCACAAGGGATTGGGCGAAGTCCTCATCATCGCCATCGTGACACTGCATTTGCTGGCCATCGCTTTTTACCTTTTCGCCCGACGCAAGAATCTGGTGCGCCCCATGCTGACCGGCAACAAGCGCCTTGCGGAAACGGGCGATGTGCCGCCCTCCAGCGACGGCCCGCTCAACTGGCTCTGGGCGCTGGCTGTGCTGGCCGCATCCTCGGGCGTGGTGTACTGGGTTTCAGGGCTGGGCGGCTGAGATGCTTTTCGCAAGTCGCGCAAGCGCCCTGGCGGCGGCAGTCTGGCGCCAAACTGGTTTTTTGTCCATTGCCGGTTGTAGTCCCAAGCACAACCGTTTCTGCCTTGTCCTGCCCGCCTGCCGTTGACATTCTTGAAGCCTCCAGGCCAGAGCATGTGCGGGCCGTGCGTGAATTGTTCGAGGAATACGCGCGCAGCCTGAGCGTGGATTTGTGTTTCCAGGGCTTCCCCCAGGAATTGCTCAGTCTGCCCGGCCACTACGCCCCGCCGCGCGGCACCCTGTTGCTTGCCACCGTGGATGGCGTGGCCGCTGGTTGCTGCGCGCTGCGTCCCCTGGACGATGTGGATTACGCCAACGCTGCGGAGATGAAGCGCCTTTTCGTGCGCAAGCCGTTTCGCGGCTTTGGACTGGGCCGCCAATTGACCGAGGCCATTCTGGACGCCGCCCGCCAGTTGGGCTACGCCTGCGTGCTGCTGGACACCATCGACGAGATGGAGTCTGCCCGCGCCCTGTACGAAGACCTGGGTTTTGAAGAAGTGCCGCCGTACTACCACAACCCCCTGGCGGGCGCGCATTACCTGAAGGTTGATCTGGATTAGAGGGCTTTGCCGGGCAGGGCTTGCCGCCTGGCCCGAAAAAGCAGGCCTCGCGCGGCGGTGCGCGCACTGCAAAAACCGCCGGTGGACAAACCCAACAAAAAAACGACCCGCAAGAATGGTTTTGCGAGTCGTTTTTTTGCGCGCGGCCTGCCAGCGCCTGTGTTTGGGCAGCGCGCAAGCTGCCAGCCGGGGGGCCTTGTCAGACTTCGGCGGCTTTTTGCACCAGGCGGGTCGCCACCCAGTTCTTGGTTTTGGAAAGCGGGCGGCTTTCGGTGATTTCGATGGTATCGCCCAGCTTGTACTCGCCCTTTTCGTCATGGGCATGGTATTTGCTGGAGCGCGCCACGATCTTGCCGTAGATCGGGTGCTTGACGCGGCGCTCGATCAGAACGGTTACGGTTTTGTTGCGCTTGTCGCTGACAACTTTGCCAACGAGCGTGCGCTTGAGCGATGTTTGGGCTTCTTCCGTCATGGTCAGGTCCTATTTACTTGGCAGCGGCGGCAGCAGATTGCTTTTCGGCCAGGATGGTCTTGGCGCGCGCGATGGCGCGGCGCGTCTGGCGCAACTGGTTGGTGTTGGAAAGCTGCTGGGTCGCTTTTTGCATGCGCAAATTGAAGTGCGCTTTTTGCAATTCTTTGACTTCGGTTTTCAGGCCTGCCTCGTCCTTTTGGCGCAGTTCGGATGTTTTCATGTCTGTTTGCTCCTTACTGGCCGATCATGCGCGAGACGAATGTGGTGCGCAGCGGCAGCTTGGCGGCAGCCAGCTGGAAGGCTTCGCGCGCCAACGCTTCGGGGACGCCCACAATTTCGTACAGCACCTTGCCGGGCTGGATTTCGGCCACGTAGTACTCGGGGTTACCCTTGCCGTTGCCCATGCGGACTTCGGCAGGCTTGGTCGAGATGGGTTTGTCGGGAAAGACGCGGATCCAGATGCGCCCGCCGCGTTTGACGTGGCGTGAAATCGCGCGCCGGGCTGCTTCGATCTGACGCGCGGTCAGGCGACCGCGGTCGGTGGATTTGAGGCCGTATTCGCCAAACGCCACGGTGTTGCCCCGTGTGGCGATGCCGGTGTTGCGCCCCTTTTGCTCTTTGCGGTATTTTCTGCGTGCGGGTTGCAGCATGTTTATTCTCCTTTCGCGCCTTCTGCGCCAGCAACGGCATCGGCCGTTTTGCGCACGCGGCGTGCGCCGCCGGATTTGTCGTCACCAGCGGCGGCGGTTTGGGCGGCGGCGGGTTTGTCGCTGCCATCGGCAGGCGCGCCAGAGACGCCCGCGGCGGCGCGGCGGCCACCACCCCGCGCGGGACGGTCGCCTGCCGCACCCCGGTTGCCATCACGGCGCGGGCGCGGGCCACGACGCTCTTCGCCTTCAGGGCGCGGGGTCGAATCGAGCGAGGGCGCATCGCTGCGGCCCAGGTTGTCGCCCTTGTAGACCCAGACCTTGACGCCGATGATGCCGTAGGTGGTTTTGGCTTCGGAAAACCCGTAGTCAATGTCGGCGCGCAGCGTGTGCAGTGGCACGCGGCCTTCGCGGTACCACTCGGTGCGCGCGATTTCAATGCCGTTGAGGCGCCCCGCCGACATGATCTTGATGCCCTGGGCGCCCAGGCGCATGGCGTTTTGCATGGCGCGTTTCATGGCGCGGCGAAACAGGATGCGCTTTTCAAGCTGCTGGGTGATGTTGTCGGCAATAAGCTGTGCGTTGACCTCGGGCTTGCGCACTTCCTCGATGTTCACCACAACGGGAACGCCCAGTTTTTCGGCCAAGTCTTTCTTGAGCTTTTCGATGTCCTCGCCCTTGCGGCCAATCACCACGCCCGGACGGGCCGAGTAGATGGTGATGCGGGCGTTCTTGGCCGGACGCTCGATCAGCACGCGCGCAACCGCGGCGTTCTTGAGCCGCTCTTTCAGGTAGTCGCGTACCTTGATGTCTTCGGCCAGCATGCCAGCGAAGTCGCGGTTGCTGGCGTACCAGCGGCTCGACCAATCGCGCGTGACAGGCAGACGGAAGCCTGTAGGATGGATTTTTTGTCCCATAGTGTTTCCTGGCGCTCCGTAATCAGTCGCCCACCGTCAGATAGACGTGGCAGGTGGGCTTGGACAGACGCGCGCCGCGGCCCTTGGCGCGGGCAGCCGAACGCTTGAGCGTCGTGCCTTGCTCGATGTAGATGGTTTTCACGCGAAGCTCGTCGATGTCGGCACCATCGTTGTGCTCGGCATTGGCGATGGCCGATTCGAGCACCTTGCGCACGATCAGCGCGGCCTTCTTCTGCGTGAAATTGAGTATGTTCAGCGCCTGATCCACTTTCTTGCCGCGAATCAGGTCAGCCACCAGGCGTCCCTTGTCCGCCGAGAGACGGACGCCACGAAGGATTGCACGTGTTTCCATGGCCTTTTTCCTTACTTCCTGGCTTTCTTGTCCGCCGCGTGGCCCTTGAAGGTGCGCGTGTGGGCAAATTCACCGAGCTTGTGACCAATCATCTGGTCGGTCACGTACACCGGCACGTGCTGCTTGCCGTTGTGCACGGCAATGGTCAGGCCGATGAATTCGGGCAGAACCATGGAGCGGCGCGACCAGGTCTTGATGGGTTTCTTGTCCTTGGTGGCCACCGCCTTGTCCACTTTGGCGAGCAAGTGGTGGTCAACAAACGGACCCTTTTTGAGTGAGCGAGTCATTTGTCAATCCTTACTTCTTGCGGCGCGAGACGATCATGCCTTGCGTGCGCTTGTTGTTGCGGGTGCGGTAGCCCTTGGTGAGGTTGCCCCACGGATCCACCGGCGCGCGGCCTTCGCCGGTGCGGCCTTCGCCGCCACCGTGCGGGTGGTCAACCGGGTTCATGGACACGCCGCGCACGGTCGGGCGAATGCCCTTCCAGCGGCGCGCGCCAGCCTTGCCGTATTGGCGCAGGCTGTGCTCTTCGTTGGCCACCTCGCCAATCGTGGCGCGGCATTCGATGTGGATCTTGCGCACTTCGCCCGAACGCATGCGCACCTGGGCGTAGGTGCCTTCACGCGCCAGCAGCGTTGCCGACGCGCCCGCCGAGCGCGCAATTTGCGCGCCGTAGCCGGGCTTGAGTTCGATGCAGTGAATGGTCGAACCGACAGGGATGTTGCGGATCGGCAAGGTGTTGCCAGCGCGAATGGGCGCTTCGGAGCCGCTCATGAGCTGGCTGCCCACTTCCACGCCGCGCGCGGCGATGACGTAGCGACGCTCGCCGTCGGCATAGCACACCAGCGCGATGTGGGCCGAGCGGTTGGGGTCGTACTCGATGCGCTCCACCTTGGCGGCAATGCCGTCCTTGTTGCGGCGGAAATCCACCACGCGGTAGTGGTGGCGATGACCGCCGCCCTTGTGGCGCGTGGTGATGTGGCCGTTGTTGTTGCGGCCCGATTTCTGGAACTGCGGCTCCAGCAACGGCGCATAGCCTTCGCCCTTGTGCAGGTGATCGCGCGTGACCTTGACCACGCCACGGCGGCCGGGCGAGGTCGGTTTCATCTTGATGACAGCCATGATTTACGCAACCTCCCCGGACAGGTTCAACTCCTGGCCATCCTTGAGCAGCACGTAGGCCTTGCGCACGTGATCGCGCCGCCCCACCGTGCGCCCGAAGCGCTTGGTTTTACCCTTGATATTGGTCACGGAAACGCCCTTGACCTGGACTTTGAACAGCAGTTCCACCGCGGCCTTGATTTCCGGCTTGGTCGCATCGCGCAGCACCTTGAAAGTGACGGCGTTGGCCTTTTCGGCAACCAGTGTGGCCTTTTCAGAAACGATGGGAGCAATCAGCACTTGCATCAGACGACCTTCGTCGAACTGGCGCTGCGCGGGAGCAGGATTGGTGCGGCTCATGCGAACATCTCCTTGAGCTGGTCGATGGCGCCCTTGGTCACCAACACCTTCTTGTAGAAAATCAGCGATAGAGGATCGGCATAGCGCGGCTCGACCACGAGCACATTGCCCAGGTTGCGCGAGGCCAGATACAGGTTTTCGTCCACTTCGTCGGCAATCACCAGAACCGAATCCAGCTTCATGGCCTTGAATTTGGCGGCCAGTTGCTTGGTTTTTGGGGAGTCGACCTTGATGGATTCGAGCACGGCCAAGCGGCCTTCGCGCGCCAGTTGCGACAGGATGGCCGCCATGCCCGCGCGGTACATCTTCCGGTTGACCTTCTGGCCGAAGTTTTCGTCCGGGCTGTTGGGAAAAATCCGCCCGCCGCCACGCCACAGGGGCGAAGAGGTCATACCGGCGCGCGCGTTGCCCGTGCCTTTCTGGCGGAAAGGTTTCTTGGTACTGTGCCTGACGGCGCCACGGTCTTTCTGTGCCCGCGTGCCCTGCCGCGCGTTGGCCTTGTAGGCCACCACGATTTGATGCACCAGGGCTTCGTTGTATTCACGGCCAAACACGGTCTCGGGCGCGTCCACCTTGGAAGCGGCCTGGCCTTGCTCGTTCAAAAGTTCGAGTTGCATTTGACTTAGCTCCCCTCTTTCGCGACGGGCCTGGCTTTCACGGCCGGCCGGACGGTCACAAAACCGCCGCGCGCGCCGGGGACGGCGCCCTTGATCAACAGCAGTTGGCGCGCTTCGTCAATGCGAATCACATCCAGGTTCTGCATGGTCACGGTTTCGTCGCCCAGATGGCCGGTCATTTTCTTGCCCGGAAACACACGGCCCGGATCCTGCGCCATGCCGATGGAGCCGGGTACCTTGTGCGAGCGGCTGTTGCCGTGCGAGGCGCGTTGCGAACTGAAGTTGTGGCGCTTGATGGTGCCCGCATAGCCCTTGCCGATGGAAGTGCCTTGCACGTCCACTTTCTGGCCGACAGAAAACACATCGGTCACGGGCAGCGCGGCACCGGCGGCGTATTTGCCTGCCACGTCCTGATCGACACGGAATTCGCCAATGATTTCGCCAGCTTCGACACCCGCCTTGGCAAGGTGGCCAGCCATCGGCTTGGTCACGCGCGAAGCCCTGCGTGAACCGAACGTGACCTGCAAGGCCACGTAGCTGTCGTTTTCCTGGGTTTTTACCTGGGTCACGCGGTTGTTCGACACATCGATCACCGTGACGGGCACTGCATCGCCGTCATCGGTGAACAGACGCATCATGCCCACCTTGCGCCCAAGCAACCCCAATCGGTTGCTTTGACTCATTTGTTGCTCCTAAACTTTCGCCGCGCCGAGCTTCAATTGGCCGGTGCGTTGAAGATGCGAAAGCGAGTTAAAAACGCCGCTCCAACTGGAGCGAACCGTGAATTCTAGCGTATCCAATGCAAACGCGCAAGCCGTTCGCGGCTCTTTCAAAAAAACCCGGCTGCTGCCGCGCAGGCGCGCCGCTAAAACGGCAAGCAAGGCCTCTGCGCAGGCAGAGCGGGCGGGGGACTACTACTGTAGTTTGATCTCGACGTCAACGCCCGCGGGCAAATCAAGCTTCATCAGCGCGTCCACCGTTTTGTCGGTGGGGTCAACGATGTCCATCAAACGCTGGTGCGTGCGAATCTCGAACTGGTCGCGGCTTGTCTTGTTGACGTGGGGCGAGCGCAGGATGTCGAAACGCTTCATGCGCGTGGGCAGCGGCACGGGGCCTTTGACCACGGCGCCCGTGCGCTTGGCGGTGTCCACGATTTCAGCAGCCGACTGATCGATCAGCTTGTAATCAAACGCCTTGAGGCGAATGCGGATTTTTTGCTTGGCAGCCATCGCACGCCCCTTACTCTATGACCTTGGCGACCACGCCAGCACCCACCGTGCGGCCACCCTCGCGGATGGCAAAGCGCAGGCCTTCTTCCATGGCAATGGGCGCGATCAGCTTGACGGTGATGCTCACGTTGTCCCCAGGCATGACCATTTCCTTGCCTTCGGGCAGTTCAATGGCTCCGGTGACGTCGGTGGTGCGAAA
>JAISNB010000087.1 GCA_031276435.1 Burkholderiaceae bacterium
TTGGTTGGTTTTGGAGTGCACTTGAATTCAAAAAATTTATTGACCCATAGCATTTGATGGCTGCCATTGGCCAAATACACTTGGTCAACCGATGTATATATGTTACGGCCTTTTTGATAAGCATACTGTCCGACACTGTAGTCAAAGAAGTTGCCCTCAGCATTTTCCATGACTTCTTTATCCGTCAAGAAATCCAGACGGTCGGCTGTGGTTACTGGCTTGCCACCTTCCATCCAGCCCGCTGGAGTTTCCATGGTTCCGTCAGGTTTATAGGCAATGGCTGAAACTGCGCCACTCCAGGCCTCGGCCTGGTCGTAGCTAGCAGAAAATATGCCCGCCTCACTGTTGACAACGCTGCCGCCGCTGGCACCCACTGTAGACACACCGCTAACGTTTGCTGTAATGATTTTTTCCAGAATAGATTTGAAAGCACCTGTCAAATCCAGTGGATCTTGTACCGCATAAAACCGACCACGTCCGTTGATGGAGGCTGCCCACATATCAATCGTCCTATAGTTAGGATATATCTCTGGCCACAGCTTGCTGCCTGTAATAAGGTCTGGAATGGCGCCATCGAATCCATATGGAAGTTTTTCTGTAGGAGACTTCAATCCCAGGCTCCCCCATCCTTGTGCAGCACTCTTGCCATAGCCTATGGAGTAAGTCACCAAATGTTGCCAGGTAGCCGGATCGTATTTTGGGTTCCAGTATTTTTGAAGTTGCAGGGCATTTGCGCCAGAATAAAATAACTCGGCGTCCGATGCTGACAAATATTCCCTATCGGGCTTTATGTCATTTCCGATTCCTGGCTGCAAATCCTCTGCCCAGCTTTTCAATGCCCAATCGGAAATATGCACCAATGGCATGGCAATGTGTACCTTGCCCAAATATCGGTCATTCCAATCGAATTCAGGTGAATGCTTGGTTGTCCCACTCTTGAAAACGTTTGTTTGCAAATCGTTTGGATCATAAATTTTCCCATCAGGAAGCGTGTGCTTCGCCCTTGAATAAACCCCTGGCGATAAATCCAAGGAATATGGAAGCAAATCATACCATTCGCCGTCTGTTAAAACAATATGGTATGCCCGTCTACACCCGAGATACGGCCATTCTATTTGACCAGGAATTGCTGCCCACGGACTATTGATGCCCTTGGGGGTGCGCATGTACGTATCGGCTTGACGCATCATCAAATGCGTGGCGGTGACACCACCCTTGTCATTCAAATAATTATCCACAAAATCTATGAAATTTGCCCTGTGTGTTGCATCCAGCATCTTCATGCTATTGATAGCGCCCGGCACAATGTTCTTTAAAGGAGCTTTATCCATGACTTGCCAGGCCAGGCGTATATCCCCATCCTTGACAACGGAACTGCTGCCAAAAACCTCATGCAGCGATTTCTTGAGCAAAGCCATTTTTGACAAGCCGCCTGCAGCAGCTTCAGACATACTGCCTGAATCATCCAGAGAAAGAATCACATTGGGCGCAGGCAGCCTGCTCTGCCACACAGGTGGTGATTGCGCCAGATCCAGCTTATCAGCCAAGGCTGATGAACATGGTGCTATCCACAAACTGGCCACAGCCATGGCAAGCGCCGATTTTTTGAACGAATTGTATTTACTCATGATTTTCTCCTAACAAATTAACAAAGCAGCTCACTCAAACCATCAACCCTTGAAACGCATAACCTTCTTACCAAAATTTTTAGTGCGTCTTAAACTTATATATACGCTAAAACACCGTAATTTCTGTAAATGACGCGTGACTGCTCGGTCAAGGTAATGAAGGCAATGACATGGACAATAAAGCTTCCGCACAAAATGAAAGACTGGATTGCTTCCTGCCGCGCCTTTGGCTCGCGGGCGTAATGACAGAATGTGCCGTGAGCGCAATAACGGGACGGACGGATGCCCGCCGCAACGAACCCGCCCCAAAATCTTCGTCATTGCGAGGATTGGAAGCGATGCAGTAACCCCCACCGCCGCGTCCATGCGACGCGAATGCGCCCATTCATTCCCTTGCCCTAGGGAGAAATCTGGCCCACTCAAACAGGAGGAATTCATCCGGTTGAGCCAGCAGAGGGAAGATACAAGGCTCGCGTGAAGTGCCTGGTGAGGGGTACTTGTGTGTGCGCACGCTTCGCGCTGAAAGCACAGTGGCAGATGCCCTCGCCTGCTAGAGCACCTTCTTGCCAACAAATGAGAGAGTAAATCGCCCAAACGGAAGTCGATGGGCAACCTCAGCGGGCGTCTTTGGAAACGCCCTGATTGGATGTCTGGTTTGGAGAGGCTGCGTGCGTGTGCTGGCGTATGTGCCAACGCACTGGGGAAGTTGCCTGCAACAGCCAGCGGGCTGTCAACCGCCGCCGATGCATACTTAAGAACTATACAATCAAGGCCAAAAAAGTATTTTATGAATACTTTTTGTCTAAAACACCCCCCCCCCCCCTGGGGTTATTTTTAATACTTTAGCACTACAATCTCGGCCGAGCGGCTCTTGCCCGAGGAAGAAAGATTGCATGTGCCTTACTTTTGTAACCAACTGTGCCTCCTTGGCAGTAGATTTGCTTCATTTTTACCCAGTCCGTATCGACCCGCAAGGCCGTTCATCCGCTCAAACACACCGTTCATCCGTCTGGGGCGCAATTTTTCGCTGTTGCCAGTTTCAAACCTCTTGCAAGGCGGTGCTGATGCGGACACGACGGCGCGCAGGCACTTTGCGATTTGAAACGATCCGCATGCGCTGACGCAAACTGGCCCTGGCGCTTGAAAAAACAGCTTAGCGCAGCGCCAGCGTGAGAGATTGGGACGCACGCGTGCCATGCGTTGTTGTGCGCAGAAGATGATGCGCAGGGCGTGAAGAACACCCGACCGGATACACGGCGCGCCCGGCGGCGGCGCACGCACGCATTGAATGACAGCGCAGTCGCAGTCCGCTCAACCCTTGCCGGTCGAGCCGTAGCCGCCTTCGCCACGCTGGCTGGCCGGGAAATCGGTAACGATGTTCAATTCGGCCTGCATCACGGGCACGATCACCAGTTGCGCGATGCGCTCCATGGGCGCGACGGTAAAGGCCGTGGCACTGCGGTTCCAAGCGCTCAGCATGAGCTGGCCCTGGTAGTCGCTGTCGATCAGGCCCACCAGGTTGCCCAGCACGATGCCATGTTTGTGCCCCAGGCCCGAGCGCGGCAAGATCAGCGCCGCGTAGCCGGGATCGGCCAGGTGAATGGCCATGCCCGTGGGCACCAGTTGCCAGGCGCCGGGGAGCAGTTCGAGCGGCGCATCCACACAAGCGCGCAAGTCCAATCCGGCGCTGCCCGGTGTGGCATAGGCTGGCATTTGCGCGCGCAGGCGCTGATCCAGAATTTTGACGTCCAGTTTCATGCGCGCGAGCGTAGCAGACTTGGGCCGCGGGCGGCGTTTTTTCAGCGCGATGGAAAACACGGCATGGCAGGCTGCCCTGCGACAGCGCGCCAGCCGGGCCGGGCAAGAAGCCGGGGTGCCCGCCGCTACCGCCTGCTCAATGCGTCGCCTGGTCGGCCCGCGCCTGATTGACTGGTGCCTGCCGCGGCACGCCCTGGTTGGCGAGCGCGTCGGCGCGCTCGTTGCCGGGGTTGCCCGCGTGGCCCTTGACCCAGTGCCACTGGATCTGGTGGCCGCCGCCGCTGACCAGTGCGTCCAGCCGTTTCCACAGGTCCACGTTTTTCACTGGTTGTTTGCTGGCCGTGCGCCAGTTTTTGGCCTTCCAGCCATGAATCCATGTGGTGATGCCCTGGCGCACGTATTGGCTGTCAAGGTATATGTCCAGCACGCACGGGCGTTTGATGGCTTGCAGCGCCTCGATGACGGCTTGCAGTTCCATGCGGTTGTTGGTGGTCAGCATCTCGCCGCCAGACAGTTCTTTTTCATGCGTGCCCGCGCGCAGCAGCGCGCCCCATCCGCCGGGGCCGGGGTTGCCTTTGCAAGCGCCATCGGCATAGATTTCAATGTGTTTCACAGTTGTTTTGAGCAGGTGCGCGGGCCGGGCCAGCGCGGCCCGCGATGGAGACAGGGGCTGCGGCCACTTTGGGCGCGGCCAGCCAGGCCGGGCCGACCAAGGTGGCGCCTTGCGTGCGCTTGACGGCCAGCACGCAGTAGGCGGCCCCAAGAAACGGGTACCAGCGCCGTCCCGCTTTTTCCAGCCAGGCAAAGCGTTCCAGCGCCCTGACCGAGCGCACAGCCGGTTGCCAGCAGCCGTAGGCGATGGACTCTACTTCAAACTCCAGCAGACGCAGCCAGTCGCGCAGGCGCTGCGGGCTGATGAATTCGCCCACATCGGGCAAATACAGCCTGCGCTCCAGCCCCAGCCGGCGCCATTGCCGGGCGCGCCATTGCCTGAAGCCCCACAGGCTGAGCGGGTTAATGCCGGTGATGGCCACTTTGCCTTCGTGCACCAGTACGCGCTGCACTTCGCGCAGGCTGGCGTGCGGGTTGCGGCTCAATTCCAGCGTGTGCGGCAAGACGACCAGATCCAGGCTTTCGGCGGGAAAAGGCAGCGCCGCCGGATCGGCCACCAAAGCCACGCGCGCGCGGGTGGCGCCCGTGCTTGTCGCCCCGGTCTGCGCTTGCCGCGGCGCATCCTGGCTGCCGAGCGCCAGCCAGCGATGCGGCATGCGGTTGGCGGCCAGCGCGTCCATGTCCGCCAGGCCAAGCTGCAAGGCGTGGTAGCCAAACACGTCGGCCAGCGCGGCGTCCAGTTGCGCCCGCTCCCAGATCATCGCGTGTTGGCCGGCAGGGGTCTGAACCCAGTCGTAAAGCCCAGTCATGCTGCAAGCAGCGCCTTCTATAATTTGCGCGTCATGGAATTGATAGCACTGCCTGCGCTGAGCGACAACTACATCTGGTTGCTGCACAACGGCACGCAAGCTCTGGCGGTAGACCCCGGACAGGCGCAACCCGTGCAAAACGCACTGCAAGCGCATGGCCTTGAGCTTGCCTGCATTCTAGTCACGCACCATCACACCGACCACACGGGCGGCGTGGCCGCTTTGCGCGCCGCCACTGGCGCGGCCGTGTTTGGCCCGGCCCACGCGGCCATGCCCGCTGCCGTGCCTTTGAGCCGCGTTGCCGATGGCTCCCGGGTGCGGGCGCTGGGGCTGTGCTTTGAGGTGCTGGACGTGCCGGGCCACACAAGTGGCGATGTGGCCTATTTTTGCGCCGATGTGGATGGCGCCGGTTTGCTGTTCAGCGGCGACACGCTGTTTTCTGCCGGTTGTGGCCGGGTGTTTGAAGGCACGCCCGCGCAAATGCTGGCCGCGCTGGATCGGCTGGCCGCCCTGCCCGGCCATACGCGCGTGTGCTGTGCGCATGAGTACACACTGGATAATCTGCGTTTTGCGCTGGCGGTGGAGCCGGGCAACAGCGCGCTGGCCGCCCATCTGCGCCATTGCGAGCCGTTGCGCCAGCAGGGCAAGCCCACGCTGCCATCGACCATTGCGCTGGAGCGCGCCATCAATCCCTTTCTTCGCAGCCGCCAGGCCAGCGTCGCGCAAGCCGTTTGCGCGCACGCGCCGCCCGGCAGCATCCAGACAACCGATGAAGTGGCGGTGTTTGCCGCCCTTCGAGAATGGAAGAACAATTTCAAATGAAATTCGCTTGCGCCCTGGCGCTGGCCGCCAGCATCTGGCTGTCCGGCTGCGTCGCCATCACAGAGGCCATCATCATTGCGCCCTCTGGCGACACCACCACCATCAGCAGCAGCAACAGTGGCGGCGACGGCAATGCGCCAGACGCCGCCATCGCCTCGGCCAATGCCATGCCGCCGGTGCCCATGTGGGAGGTCAACTCCGCTGGCGTGGCCAGCCTGTCGGCTCCCGTTGATTTGTGGGATCGCATCCGGCGCGGCTTTGCCATGCCCGATCTGGACGACGAACTGGTGCTCAAGCAGCAGACCTGGTATGCCCGGCAGCCCGATTACATCCGACGCATGACCGAACGCTCGCGCATGTACCTGTTTCACGTGGTCGAAGAGCTGGAACTGCGCGGCATGCCGACCGAACTGGCGCTGCTGCCGTTTGTGGAATCGGCTTTCAACCCCAACGCGGTTTCCAAAGCCAAGGCCGCGGGCATATGGCAATTCATGCCCGCCACGGGCAAGAGCTTCGATCTGCGCCAGAACGCCTTCCGCGACGACCGGCGCGACGTGCTCAACTCCACCCGCGCGGCACTCGATTACCTGCAAAAACTCTACGGCATGTTTGGCGACTGGCACTTGGCGCTGGCCGCCTACAACTGGGGTGAAGGCAGCGTCAGCCGCGCCATCGCCAAAAACCAGCAAGCCGGGCTGAAAACGGGTTACAGCGATCTGGGCATGCCCGCCGAAACCCGCAATTACGTGCCCAAATTGCAGGCCATCAAGAACATCGTGGCCGACCCGCAGGCTTTCCAGACCACTTTGCCCGACATCGGCAATCACCCTTTCTTCGATACGGTGGACATCACCAGTGACATCGACGCAGAGGTGGCGGCCCGCCTGGCCGAAGTGCGCATCGAGGACTTTCAGGCCCTCAACCCCTCGCACCGCAAGCCGGTGATCTTTGCCACCGGCACGCCGCAGGTGCTGCTGCCCTGGGACAATGCGGCGCTGTTCAAGAAAAACCTGGCCGCCAGCGATCCGGCCAAGCTGGCGTCGTGGACAGCGTGGGTCGCGCCAGCAACCCTGTCCATCAGCGAGGCGGCCAAGAAAGTGGGCATGAGCGTCGATCAATTCCGCGCCGTCAACGACATTCCCAAAGGCATGCGCATCAAGGCTGGTTCCACCCTGCTGGTGCCGCGCGCCAAAAACGCCACAACGCCGGTGGCCAGCCATGTGGTCAACAACGCCCGCGTGGCCTATGCGCCTGAAGTCGTGCTGCGGCGCGTGACGGTGCGCGCGCGCAAGGGCGACACCGTGGCCCGCCTGGCGGCCCGCTACGACTTGCCCGCCCAAACCGTGGCAAGCTGGAACAAGACCCGTGTGAGCGCCAGCTTCAAGACCGGGCAGGCCGTTTACCTGTATCTGCCCAAACGCGCCACAACCAGTACGGCCAGGGCCAGCATCAAGAAAACGGTGGTCAAAAAACCCATACCTGCCAGCCCCAAAAAAACCGCTGTCGCGAAGAAGCCTTGAAATCGTCGCGGGTTTGAAAAGACAGCGCGCGCCGCGCGCCCGCCCGCCTCTGGCACGACTTCCGGGGAAAGCGCCGTCAGCGCCGGTCCACCAGCGCGTGGGCAATGGTGCCCAGGTCCACGTATTCGAGTTCGCTGCCCGCGGGCACGCCGCGCGCCAGCCGCGTGACCAGCAGCCCGCGCGCCTTCAACGCTTGCGCGAGCACGTGGGCCGTGGCCTCGCCCTCGGCGGTGAAGTTGGTGGCCACAATGACTTCCTGCACCACGCCATCGGTGGCGCGCTCCAGCAGTTTGTGCATGCCGATGTCGCGCGGGCCAACGCCATCAATGGGGTTGAGTTTGCCCATCAGCACAAAGTAGCGCCCCTTGAAAGCGCCGGTGCGCTCCAGGGCCGCCTGATCGGCGGGCGTTTCCACCACGCAGAGCTTGCTGGCGTCGCGCCGCGGATCGCTACAGGTTGCACAAACCTCGGCTTCCGTGAAGGTGTTGCACTGGCTGCAATGGCGCATGCGCGCGATGGCCTCTTGCAGCGCGCGCGCCAGAACCTGCGCGCCCTCGCGGTCGTGCTGGAGCAGATGAAAGGCCATGCGCTGCGCCGAACGCACGCCGACACCGGGCAAACGCCGCAGCGATTGCACCAGGGCTTCAAGGGCGTGGGTGTCGCTCATGTCCGCATCAGCAGCGCACCGCGGCGGCGGCAATCACGCCGCGTTCCCGGGCCAGAGCGCACACGCCCCCGGCCCGCGGCACTGCGCAGGCAGGCCGCCGCGCGCGCTGGCGCAATCGCCCAAAAGACATGGCAGGCGGCGGATTTTCAGAACGGGAACTTCATGCCGCCGGGCAGGCCCGGCATGCCCGCTGGCATGAGCTGGCTCATTTTTTCGCTGGACACTTCCTCGGCCTTGCGCACGGCGGCGTTGAAGGCGGCGGCCACCAGATCTTCGAGCATGTCTTTGTCGTCGGCCAGCAGGCTCGGGTCGATGGTCACGCGCTTGACGTCGTGCTTGGCGGTCATGAGCACTTTGACCAGCCCCGCGCCCGATTCGCCTTCCACCTCAAGCAGCGCCAGCTCGTCCTGCGCTTTTTTGAGGTTGTCTTGCATGGCTTGCGCCTGCTTCATGAGGCCGGCGAGTTGTCCTTTGTTGAACATGGGAGATTTCCTTGGTTGGGAGATGGAGATGGGAAATGGCTGTGAATCGCGCTGGCGCGCACTAGAGTGGCCGGATGCTTCCGGGTACGATTGTCGCGCCAAAGTCCTGCATCATCTCTTGCACGAACGGATCGCTCAGCAGCATGGATTCGGCCGCCTTGAGCCGGTTGGCCGCGGCAATGGCGTTGCGGCGCGACGGGCTGTCGGTGACCGGGCCGGTGACAATTTTCAGGCGCACGGCGTAACCGGCTTGCGCCAGCGCCGCTTGCAGTTTTTCGATGGAGCCTGGGTTGGCCAGCGTGCCGTTGGCGACTTGCAAGGTCCATTCGCCTTCTTCGCGCAGCGCCAGTTGCGATTGCAGGGCCAGCTCGCGCACCAGCGCAGTGACGGCTTCGCGCGCGACCATGCCGCGCACCAGATCGTGCCAGAAGTCGCCATGTGTCGACGGCACAATTTCAGGCGGCGCACCACTGCCAGGCGCGGGGGTTTCAGGCCGCGTGGGCGCGTCTTCGCGCACTTGCACCGCAACCCAATCGGGTGGTGCGCCCGCATCCGCGTCCGCGTTGCTGGCGCGCGCGTCGAGCGCATTGTGCGCGGTGGGCGTTTGCGCGTCGTCGCCTTCAGGCGGCGCGCCATAGCCGCGCACCGGCAGCGCCTGCGCGAGCGGCTGGGCCGCGGCGGCTGGCATGCGCCCGCCGCCACGCCCGGCCAGCGCCGTGGTTGGCGCAGCCATATCGTCATCGTCGGCCCAGGGCAAATCGTCCTCGGGCTGCGGGCCGGGGTCTTCATTGGCCCAGGCAGCAGGCGCTGGCGCAGGTGCGGGTGGCTCTGGCGTTGAAACCGGCGCAGGCGCGGGTTGGAGCGCCACGCTTTCAGGCAGCCTGGCCGCCGGCGTAGCGACGGTTGGCTGCGGGGATTGGGGGGCGCGCGCGCTCGGCGCCTCTTCAGCCGATTTCAGAGTTTTTTTTTCCGCTGCGGCGGGCGGTGGCTCGGCGGCGGCGGGCTGCCGCGGCCCGGATGGGCGGCGAAACGGCAGAAAACGCAGCAGCACCATGGTCAAGCCCGCGTATTCGTCGGGCGCCAGCCCCAGTTCGGCGCGGCCATGCAGGCACAGGCTGTAGAGCAATTGTGTTTCGTCCGGCGGCGCGTCCTGGGCCAGCCGCGCGACGGCAGCCGCGTCGGGGTCCGCATCGTCCGCGTCACCGGCTGGTACGGCCTGGAGCACGGCCATGCGTTGCAGCACTGCCGCCATGTCTTCCAGTGTGGACGCGGGGTTGAGACCCGCGCCGCGCATGTGATCGACTTGTTCGACAATGCTGGCACCGTCGCCCGCGACCAGCGCCTCCAGCAAGCGCATGACCACCACGCGGTCGGCGCTGCCCAGCATGTGGCGCACGGCCTCTTCCTCGATCTTGCCGGAGCCAAAGGCAATGGCCTGATCGGTCAGGCTGAGCGCGTCGCGCATGGAGCCGCGCGCCGCGCGCGCCAGCAGCCACAGGGCTTGCGGATCGGCGGCGATGTTTTCCTGCCTGAGCACGTGCGCCAGGTGCTCGCGCACCACCTCCGGAACCATGGGGCGCAAGTTGAATTGCAGGCAACGCGAGAGCACGGTGACCGGGATTTTCTGCGGGTCAGTGGTCGCCAGCACAAATTTCAGGTAGTCCGGCGGCTCTTCCAGCGTCTTGAGCATGGCGTTGAACGCCGTGTTGGTCAGCATGTGCACTTCGTCGATCATGAAGACCTTGAAGCGCCCCTCCACAGGCATGTAGACGGCCTGTTCAAGCAGGCCCTGCACTTCGTCGACGCCCCGGTTGCTGGCGGCGTCAAGCTCGGTGTAATCCACAAAGCGGCCCGCATCGATCTGCGTGCACGACGCGCACTGCCCGCACGGCGTGGCGGTGATGCCGCCCGCGCCATCCGCTCCGGTGCAGTTGAGGGATTTGGCCAGAATGCGCGCGACCGTGGTTTTGCCCACGCCCCGCGTTCCGGTAAACAGATAGGCGTGATGCAGCCGCTGCTGCCCCAGCGCGTTGCTCAGGGCCTGCACCACGTGCTCTTGCCCGACCATTTCGGAGAAATTGCGCGGACGGTATTTGCGGGCCAGCACCAGATAAGACATGGGCGCGATTTTACGTGCCCGCGGGGCCTGCACCCCTCTTGCGCGGGCGCCCCGCTGGCATGCCTTGCGTGTCAATCTTGCCAATAACACACAACACTTGGCCGCACCCCCCTTGTTCGAGGGGGTAAATCGCGCTATGCTGCGGTGCATTCATTCAGGGTGAACTGGCCCACAGCGTCTGCGCGCGCCATGGGCAGTTCATCCGCATGTTCCACGATGTCCCGCGCTGGCTTGGGCGCACGGTTCAGCCAGCCATCAATTTCATGCCGGAAACACAAGGTTTACTCTCTGCACTGGATGGTTGTTGCCATCCGCGCGCCGCGCGTTTGCGCGTGCGTTTGCAACAATGTACGGACACCGACGAGCTGCGCAGCCTGCGCGCCGAAGTGCTGAATTTGCTGGCGCTCAGCTTTGGCGCCAGCGAGGCGCACCGCCGTTTGCAAATACAATAGTCGGCGACGGGCCTTCCCGCATGGTGAAGCGGCCAACCGGGTCAGGTGGGGAACCAAGCAGCTCTAACCGTGCAGCCAGTGCCGGGGTCAAGGCTCGTCACCCCCCCTTTGCTTGTCGTGGCAGCGCGCAGCCGCAAAGCCGCTGCCGCGCCAGCCAGACGCCTCAAACAAACGCTCTGGATCCGGGCACGGCGCTCCTCGCAATTGCTGAACGCATCAAATCATCCCGATAAACCGTTCGCGCCGTGATCCCGACCCAGCCCGGCGGCTGCATGGGGGCAACCGGCTGGACGCTCTTGGCTCTCTCGCGACAATCATCGCTGTTGCAAGGGTGTAACGAACTATCCAGCCGAGCCGCTCAAACAGCAGCAATTTAGCCGTTTGGGGCAGCAAGGGGAAGATACAAGGGTGGGCAACAGTGATCCAAGCGCCGCGCTGCATGGCAGACCCCCTCACCCCAACCCTCTCCCCCACAGGGGGCGAGGGCAATGAAGAGATGCGCGCTGCCACCTGTCTTCCTCTCTCCCTTTACCCTCGCCCCTTTGGGGAGAGGGTGGCGCGCAGCGCCGGGTGAGGGGTAAGTCAGTCGCCCAAATGAAAGGCCATGGATTGCCACGTGCTGCCCTGCGGGTACTCGCAATGACGAGAGAGGAAAGGTTGCGCCGCACTTGCCTTCCTCTCTCCATCTCTCCCCAAAGGGGGAGTGCAATATGCTCCCCTCTCCACTTGTGGAGAGGGGTTGGGGGTGAGGATGGGACGAGAGAGGGTTGGCAAAAAACAACACACGCCCATCAAAAAGCGGAACTATTTCACACTTTCCGTGTTTTTTTACGCTTTCGCGCCTCTTCGCCTCTTGCAAAACGCGAAAACGCTGCTAGCATGGCATGCGTGTCTTGGCCCCGCGCCGACCACCAATCATGCTCCCCTGTTGCCGCGTTGCTCAACGCAGCGCAACAACACACAGGACGCATGAAGCAGCGGCAAAAGGGGCCAAAGGCACATCCACCGAAGAACCTGATTTCGTTCCAACCCGGCGACGGGCAAGTGCCCTGTCCGGGTGGTCTTGGCGGTGTTGCACAGCAGTCAGCCATGCTCCTCATCCGGGCAAGGCGCTTGCGCAACGCCCAAAGGCAGCAAGCAGGTTCTTCACCTTGATAGCACTCATTTGACAGGAGTCAGTTCCATGCTAAATGGCAACACATCAGAAATTAATGCCGGAATCTCTGGACTTTATTCTTCAACCGTTGATATAATCGGCAATCGGCAATCGGCAATCGGCAATCGGCAATCGGCAATCGGCAATCGGCAATCGGCAATCGGCAATCGGCAATCGGCAATCGGCAATCGGCAATCGGCAATCGGCAATCGGC
>JAISNB010000120.1 GCA_031276435.1 Burkholderiaceae bacterium
GCCATGGAGCGTTTGTTGACGATGACGGCGCGGGCTTTGCAGGCTTGCAGAATGGGCATGCCGTAAATGGGGCTGCCTTTTTGCAGCGCGGCGGGGTTGACGACATCGTTGGCGCCCAGGATGATGGCGACGTCGGTGTCGCCAAATTCGCCGTTGATGTCTTCCATTTCAAACACTTGGTCGTAGGGCACTTCGGCTTCGGCCAGCAGCACGTTCATGTGGCCGGGCATGCGTCCGGCCACGGGGTGGATGGCGTATTTGACGGCGATGCCCCGGGCGGCGAGTTTGCCTGCCAGTTCCTTGACGGCGTGCTGCGCGCGCGCCACGGCCAGGCCGTAGCCGGGCACGATGATGACGCTGCTGGCGTTGCCGAGCATGAAGGCCGCGTCGTCGGCGCTGCCGCTTCTGACCGGGCGCTGTTGCTGCTGGCGCTGTCCGGGGCCGCCGCTGGCTGCTGCTGCCGCGCTGTTTTCGCCGCCGCCAAAGCCGCCGAGGATGACGTTGAAGAACGAGCGGTTCATGGCCTTGCACATGATGTAGCTCAAGATCGCGCCCGAGCTGCCCACCAGCGATCCGGCAATGATGAGCATGCTGTTGTTCAGGCTGAAGCCGATGCCCGCCGCCGCCCAGCCCGAGTAGCTGTTGAGCATGCTGACGACCACGGGCATGTCGGCGCCGCCGATGGGGATGATGAGCGCCACGCCGATCACAAAGCCCAGCAGGCAGATCAGCGCGAAGGCGGCCGGGGCCTGCGCGTGCCAGAAGCCAAGGCCGCAGAGCGTGGCGGCCAGGGCAAGCGCCAGATTGAGCCAGTGCTGGCCCGCAAAGACCACGGGCGCGCCCTGGAACAGCCGCAATCCGGATCGGCCCGAGAGTTTGCCCCACGCGATGACCGATCCGCTGAAAGTGACCGCGCCAATGAAAGCGCCCAGCGCCAGTTCGATGCGGTTGCCGCTGGGGATGGGCGCGCCCCTTGCGGCGATGCCGAAGGCCCAAGGCTCGGCCACGGCCGCGGCGGCGATGGCGACGGCGGCCAGCCCGATCATGCTGTGGAAGAAGGCCACCAGTTCGGGCATCTGGGTCATCTCCACGGTTTTGGCGCGCCAGGCGCCATAGCCGCCGCCCACCAGCAGGCCGAGCAGCACCCAGCCGAGTCCCGGGCCAAAGCCGGAGAACTGGACCATCAGCGCGCCCGTGGTGCACACGGCCAGTGCCATGCCCGCCATGCCGAACAGGTTGCCGCGCACCGATGTGGCCGGGTGCGACAGGCCCTTGAGCGCCTGGATGAAGCAAACGCTGGCCAGCAGGTACAGCAGTGCGACAAGGTTCATGCTCAGCATGGCGCTAATTTCTTATGGCCCGGCGTCGTTTGCCGCTGCGCGCTTGGCCGCCGCCGGGCGTTTTTTCTTTTTGAACATTTCCAGCATGCGCCGCGTGACCAGGAAGCCACCAAAGATGTTCACGGCGGCCAGCGCCACGGCGACCACGCCCATGCATTTGGCAAAGCCGCCTTCGGTCATGCCAGCGGCCAGCATGGCGCCCACGATCACGATGGCCGAGATGGCGTTGGTCACGGCCATCAGCGGCGTGTGCAGCGCGGGCGTGACGTTCCACACCACGTGGTAACCCACGTAGATTGCCAGCACAAAAACAATCAGGTTGGTGATGGTGGGCGAGACGATTTCCATGGCTGTGCGGTGCTCCGGTGCTTGACTCTTGATGGCGCGCTGGCGGCGAGAACGGCTGCGTCGGTCGGGTGGCTCAATGCGCCGCTGCTGCGGCAGGCAGGCGCGCCTGCTCGCCCGGCGCGGGCGTGGGGATGACGAGCGGCGCGTTTTGTGGCGCGGCGCTGGCAGGCGGCGTGGTGGCCGCCGCCACTGCCGCGCGGGGCGCGAACGGAAAGGGCGGCACAACCAGCGCGCCGCCGTCGCCGCGCGCGGCCTCGCGGGCGGCCAGGGCCAGGCGCTGCACCCAGAGCAGGCTGGCGCGTCCGCCTTCCAGGAAATCGGCGTTGGTGCGCGTGACCGGCTCCAGCAGCGCGGGATCGGCCAGCACGTGCACTTCAAGCAGCTGGCGCGCGCCGCCTTGTACGCGGTAGGCCACCCAGGCGCGCGGCGCGGCGGTCAGGCCGCGCGCGTCCACCCAATGCCAGAGTGCGGAGTTTTGTTTTTTCAGCCAGTCCGCCACATCGGCGCCATGAACCAGACGCAGGCAGCCGCGCCCGCCATTGGGGTCCAGCACCGATTGGCGCGTTGGCGCCGGGCAGGGCGCATCGCCCGGCGGCGCCACCTGCACCAGCACCAGCGCCAGCCAGTGGCCGTCCGCGTCGCGTTGCAGGCCCGCCACGCGCGTGGAAGCGTTGGCGCCACCAACGGGCACCGGCCCGTCGCCCGCCAGCCAGGGCGCCTGGTGCAGGCCCAGGTCGTACCAGGTGCCCACACTGCCCGGGGGCACGGCAATGGCGGGTGCGGTGGGCCACACGGGCGCAGCGGTGGCAATGGTGGTTGCAGCGACATCCGGAGCAGCAGCGGCCTGTTCAGGGTCGGTCGCGGCGGGCGTGTTGCTGACGCAGCCTGCCAGCGTCAAAAGCGCCGTCAGTGCGGCAGCGGCGGCCAGGCTGGCCGGGCGTTGGGCGCGGCGGCGCGACAAGGATGGATGGATGATGGGGTTCATGGACAGACCTGGGTTCAAGGCAAAAAAAATTCGGATTCAGACGTGCAAGAGCACAGCGCCATCGCGCGCCACCAGACAGGCGGCCACAATGTCGTCGTGCAGATCGATTGTGAGGGTTTGGTTTTCGGGCAGCAGCAGTTTGAGGAAATCGAGCACATTGCGCGCGTACAAACTGCTGGCGTCGGCGGCAACCAGCGCGGGCAGGTTGGTCTGGCCAATCAGGGTGACGCCGCGGCGCACAACCGTCTGGCCGGGCACGGTCAGCGGGCAATTGCCGCCCACGCTGCCGTCGGCATTGGGCACGCCGCGGCCCGCGGCAATGTCCACGATGACCGAGCCGGGTTTCATGTGGCTGAGCATCTCTTCGGTGATGAGCTGCGGCGCGGGGCGGCCCGCAACCAGCGCCGTGGCAATCACCACATCGGCTTGCGCCACGCGCCTGGCAACCTCTTGCTGCTGGCGCGCCAGCCAACTGGCGGGCATGGCGCGCGCGTAGCCGCCCGCGCCTTCGGCGGCTTCTTTTTCTTCGGCTGTTTCAAACGGCACATCGATGAATTTGGCGCCCAGCGACTCCACCTGCTCCCGCACGACGGGGCGCACATCGCTGGCTTGAACAACCGCGCCCAGGCGTTTGGCCGTGGCGATGGCTTGCAAGCCCGCCACACCCACGCCCAACACCACCACGCGCGCGGCCTGGATGGTGCCAGCGGCCGTCATCATCATGGGAAACAGCCGGGGCAAATGGTTGGCGGCCAGCAGCACGGCCTTGTAACCGCTGACGCTGGCCTGCGAGGACAGCGCGTCCATGCCCTGCGCGCGCGTGATGCGCGGCGCCGCTTCCAGCGCAAACACGGTCAACCCGGCGGCGGCCATTTTTTGCAACCCTTCGGCGTGGAACGGCTCCAGCATGCCGACCAGCACCGCGCCCGGTTGCATCAGCGCCAGCTCGGCATCCGACGGCGCGCGCACCTTGAGCACCATCGGGCAGCCCAAAGCGCCTGCCGCGTCGGTCATTTGCGCGCCCACGGCTTCATAGGCCACGTCAGGCGCGCTGGCCCATTGCCCGGCACCCGCCTGCACGCGCACCACGTGGCCTTGCCGCAGCAGTTTTTGGACGGTCTCGGGCGTGGCCGCAACCCGGCTCTCGCCAGCCGCCGTCTCGGCGGGAACGCCAATTTGCATGGCCGATGATCTCCTCAAGGCTTGCCCAGCAACAGGCGGGGGGCACGAGCACGCGGCGCCGGATCGGTGCAAGCACCCGCTGGAAAACCGCATTGTGCCAAGAATGGGAAGGGGTGGGCAAATCCCGGCATCCGATAATCCGGCGCATGACCTTCACAAAGCACTGAAACCCGAAACGCCATGCGCTGGAAACCCAACGTCACGGTGGCCGCCGTGATCGAACAAGATGGCCGCTACCTGCTGGTAGAAGAAGAAACCGCCGATGGCCTGCGGCTGAACACACCCGCCGGGCACCTGGAGCCGGGCGAAACGCCAGCCCAGGGCGCGGCGCGCGAAGCGCTGGAAGAAACGGCCCGCATCTTTACACCCACGGCCCTGCTGGGCGTTTACCTGGCCGCATCCAGCGACGCGCAAGGCGCGCCCGCCACCTGGCTGCGCTTTGCCTTTTGCGGGCGCGCGGGACCAGCCGATCCGGCGCGCGCGCTGGATGTGGGCATCGTGCGCACGCTGTGGCTGACGCCGCAACAAGTGCGCGACAGCGCCGCGCGCCACCGCAGCCCGCTGGTGCTGCGCTGCGTGGAAGACCATTTGCGCGGCCAGTCCTTTGCGCTGGAGGCCCTCGCGGTCGACCCGAGCGCCGCCGACCCGACGCGGTGGCATTGAATGGCGGCGCGACTGCCTGCGCAAGCGACGCCTCACACACAACGGGCGGCTGCCATTCAAACGGCACGCGGCGCAGGTGGGCAAACACCTATCCCTTGCCCCCATCATCGTGCGAGGAGCGTGTTCCGCGTCATTGCGAGGGCGCAGGCCCGTGGTA
>JAISNB010000036.1 GCA_031276435.1 Burkholderiaceae bacterium
TCGCACGCGCGACATGCGCAACCGGCGCGCCAAGCCCAAAAAAGAGCAGCGCATTTTCGCACGGGCTGCCATGCCACGCGCGGGCCACGCCGAATCGAAATTCACATGCCGCCGCCTAAAGCGGACAGTGATTTTTTCCGCAAACCCCAAAACGCTCGTCATTGCAAGGGGCTTTGGCCCCGTGGCAATCCATGCAACGGTTGAGCCTCTCGAAACACCGCAGCAGATTGCAAGGCTTCAACTGGATTGCCACGTGCCCTGCGGCGCTCGCAATGACGCATGGCATGCTCTTCTCTTCCTTAGAGGCAAGGCAGCCATGCCCCCTCACCCCAACCCTCTCCCCCTGAAGGGGGCGAGGGAGGCTCTTATATTCCCTCCCCCTCTGACTCTCCCCCCATCCCTGCCCAAAGGGGAGGGTGCAATATGCGCCCCCCTCCATTTGTGGAGAGGGGGTGAGGGCAGTGAAAAGAGGCGCTTTCTCTGTCTCCGTCATTGCGAAGGCCGCAGGCCCGTGGCAATCCGTCCTCTTTTTGCAGCGCAATGGGGTTGGTATGTGGCGCTGCGCGCCGGAAGGTGCCCACCCTCTCTCGCCCCTGCCGGGACACTTTCTCCCTAGAAGGGAGAGAGGAAAGCAAAGCGCCGGTGCAAGCGGAAAGGCTGTTGCACAGAGGGAAAGCCACATGGATTGCCGCGTCGCTTCGCTTCTCGCGATGACGGGGGGACAAAGGGAGTGTCTCTCTCTGTGCCCTCGCCCCTGGGGGAGAGGGTGACGCAAAGTGCCGGGTGAGGGGTGTTGGTACCGTTGCCGCGCGGCGGATGTCACGGAAACGGGTGTGCAGGGCTGGTGTGGCGCGCCGGTTTTCAGTCGACGCGGCCAAAGGCATAGCCGACGGGAGCGGGCGCGGTGCCTTCGGCTTCGTCGATGAGGCGCAGCAGCGGCTTGAGTTCGCGGTAGCGGCTGGCGGTGTGGCGGATGTAGCCAATAAAGCGCGGCGTGTCGGCCAGGTAGCGGGGTTTGCCGTCGCGCAGGGTCAGGCGCGCAAAGATGCCCGCTACCTTGAGGTGGCGTTGCAGGCCCATCCATTCCACGGCGCGCCAGAAGCTGCCAAAGTCGGCGTGCCAGTCTTCATGGTCCATGAGTGCGGCCCGGCGCGCCTGCTCCCAGTAGCGGATGGTGATGTCGAGTACGAATTCTTCGTCCCAGCTCAAGAAGGCGTCGCGCAGCAGGCTGGCGATGTCGTAGCTGGCCGGGCCGTAGAGCGCGTCCTGAAAGTCCAGCACGCCCAGCGGGCCGCCAGCGGGGGCGATCATCAGGTTGCGCGGCATGAAGTCGCGGTGGACGTAGACGGCGGGCGCGGCCAGGTTGCGCGCCACGATTTGCGCGAAGGTTTGCTGCAGCACGCTGCGCTGCGCGTCGCTCAGGTTCAGGCCGCGGTGCTGCTCCAGGTACCACTGGGGAAAGAGCGCCATCTCGCGCAGCAGCAGGGTCTGGTCGTAGGCAGGCAGCACACCCGGCCTGGATGCCCTCTGCCAGGCCAGCAGCGCGTCCAGCGCCTGTTCGTAGAGCGGGCGCGCCTGCTGGGGCTGGCCGGGGTCGATGGCATCCAGCATGGTTTGCGTGCCCAGGTCGGTCAGCAGCATGAAGCCGCTGGCTTCGTCCCAGGCCAGGATGCGCGGTACGTTCAGGCCCGCTTGCGCCATGAGTCGGGCGACGCGGACGAAGGGGGCGCAGTTTTCCTTGTCGGGCGGCGCGTCCATGATGATGAAGGTTGTGCCGCTGCCGCCAGCGTCGGCACTGCTCACGCGCAGGTAACGGCGCCAGCTTGCGTCGGCGCTGGCCAGGCGCACGCTGTCGGGCGCCAGCCGGTGCGCGGCGGCCACGCTGGCAAGCCAGCGGGCAAAGGCTTGTTGCCGCTCGGGGTCGCTCCAGATGAGGGTGTCTGCCGCCTGGATGGCGCTCGCGCGGGGGGCGTCGCCGGACGGGGCCGGGCCGGGGGCGCGCGACGGCGGGGAGGAAGGTTGGGCGCTCATGGATAATCGATTCTACAAACGCCCGGCTGGCGGCCAGCGCCGCGCCGCGCTTTTTGCCAATCCGGTTGGTGCGGCCTGATTTTGTGATGGTTTTTTCCCTGTGCCTGACGCGCTTTTTCCGCACTGCCGCTGTTGTCGTCCCGCCGCGCTGACTGCGCCTGGCGCGCGCGCCGTTGCCATGGCGGCGGCGCTGGCGTGCGCGCAGCAGGCTGCGGCGCAACCAGCGGCGGCGGCTGACGCGCCGCTGGCACTCAAGCTGACGCCCATGCTGGATGAGGCGCTGCCGCGCGCCACCAGCGATGGCGGCGGCGCGCCCGTGTTCATCAGTGGCAATCGCTTGAGCGGGCGCAGCGCGCTGGAGACGGTGCTCGAAGGGCAGGCGCAGTTGCGCAAGCCCGGCTTGGTGGTGCGCGCGGAGTATCTCGCGTATGACCAGGGCACCGACATTGCCACGGCCCCCAGCGGCGTGCAGATCAATGCGCGCGGCAACCGCTATACGGGCGCCGAGGCGCGGATCAAGGTCGATGCGTTTGCCGGATTCGTGCTGCGGCCCACGTACCAGTTTCTGGCCACCGGCGGTTATGGCGAGGGCGCGCGGATTGATTTTCTGGATCCGGAGCGTTCCGTGATTGAGGAGGCCACCTATTCAAGCTGCCGCCGCGACGGAGCGCAGTGGCTGCCCGACTGGATTGTGCGCGCGGCGCGCCTGAGCATCGACCAGGAGCTGGACGAGGGCTATGCCGAAGGCGCGAAGTTGCAATTCAAGGGCCTGACCCTGCTGCCCGTGCCCGCGTTTACTTTTCCGCTGACGGCGCAGCGCAAGTCGGGTTGGCTGCCGCCCACGGTGGGGCTGGACAACACGGCTGGCGCGCAGTTTTCGATTCCGTATTACTGGAACATCGCGCCCAACCGCGACGCCACGGTCAGTCTGGGGCTGATGAGCAAGCGCGGCGCGGATTTTGGCGGGCAGCTGCGCTATCTGGAGCCTGCGTATGCCGGGGTGATCGACGCCAATGTGCTGCCAAACGATAACTTGCGCCGCCGCGCGCGCTGGGGCCTGTTCGCGCGGCATTCGGGCTGGGTGGATGCGCCGCTGGCGGGGCCGCTGGGGCTGAACATCAGCCTCAACCGGGTCAGCGACAACGATTACTGGCGCGATTTCACCAGCCGCGGGCAGACACTGACATCGCGCCTGCTGTCCAACGACGGCCTGCTCAGTTGGGGGCGGGGCAACTTCAGCATGAGCGCGCGCGCGCTCAAGTGGCAAACGCTGCAAGACCCTGATTTGCCCATCGTGCCGCCTTACGACCGGCTGCCGCAACTGAACGCGCGCTGGGCCAGTGGCAATGGCGGCGGCGCGGCGGCGGCCAACCTGGATTACGCGCTGGAAGCCGATTACACGCGCTTTCGCGCCGATCCGCTGCTGACGCGCCAGCCCAACGCCGATCGCGCCCTGGCGCTGGCGCAAGTGGCCTGGCCCTGGATGCGATCCTGGGGCTTTTTGACGCCCAAGCTGATGCTGCACGCGGCCAACTACCAGTTTGACGCGCCATTGCGCAACGGGCGCGCCTCGGCCAGCCTGAGCGTGCCCACCCTCAGCCTGGATGGCGGGCTGTTTTTTGAGCGCGACGCCAGCTACTTTGGCCGTGCTTTCCAGCAAACGCTGGAGCCGCGCCTGAAATACGTCCACACGCCGTACCGCAACCAGAGCCACCTGCCCAATTACGACTCGGGCCTGTACGACTTCAACTTTGCCACCATCTGGGCCGAAAACGCCTTTGCCGGCAACGACCGCGTGGTGGACAACAACCTGGTCACCTTCGGGCTGACCAGCCGCCTGCTCGATCCGGACAGCGGCGCGGAGGCCTTGCGGCTCGATCTGGCGCAACGCTACCGGTTCTCGGAGCAGAAAGTCACACTGGCGGGCAGCACGCCGTCGCGCCAGGGGCTGTCAGACATCATGCTTGGCACGTCACTGCACTGGGACGCGCGCTGGAGCTTCGACATGGTGCTGCAATACAACCTGGACACCAGCCAGTCCACGCGCACGGCAACCAGCGTGCGCTACGCGCCGGGCCGCTACCGCACGCTGAACCTGTCGTACCTGCGCGAGCGCGATCTGGGCACGCGCCAGGTCGATTTGAGCTGGCAATGGCCGCTGGGCGACTTGCTGCCAGGCAGCGCCAAGCGCGGCCAGCCGCCGGGGCGCTGGTACAGCGTGGGGCGGCTCAACTACAGCGCGCCCGAGCGCAAACTGGTCAACGCCGTCATGGGCGTTGAATACGACGCGGGCTGCTGGATTGCGCGCATGGTGTTCAGCAAACTGCAAACCAGCAGCGGCAGCGCCAACAAAAGTATCATGTTCCAACTGGAATTCGTCGGCTTTTCCGCCCTGGGCAGCAACCCCTCGCGCACGCTGCGCAACAACATCTCCAACTACCAGTTGCTGCGCGAAGAAATCGTCCCGCCCAGCCGCTTTACGCAATATGACTGATTCATCCACACCCCATCTCGCCAGTCGCTGGCTGTGCGCGCTGCCCGCCGCCCTGGCGCTGGCCGCCACGCTGCACGCGCAAACGCCCGCGCCGCAAGTGGCCGCATCCAGACCCCAGAGCGCGCCGCGGCAAGGCGGCCAGAAAGCGCCCGCCGCCGCCGCGCCTGAACAGCGGCGGGCAGACTTCATTGTGGCCGTGGTCAACACCGAGCCGATCACCAACAACGAAGTAAGCACGCGCATGGAGCGCGGCAAACGCCAGGCGCGCGAGCGCGGCATGGCACTGCCTTCGGACGCCGCGCTGCGCAAGCAAGTGCTGGAACACCTGATTGCCGAAAAAGCGCAACTGCAATACGCGCGCGAGATCGGCCTGGACGCCGACGATGCCGCGCTGGAACAGGCCGAACTGTCCATCGCGCGGCAAAACGGCTTGCCCAGCGCGCGCGCGCTGCACGACGCGCTGCGCGCCGAAGGCATCGCGGTGAGCGATTTCCGCGAGGACGTGCGCCGCCAGGTGCTGCTGGCGCGCCTGCGCGAGCAGGAAATCGACCCGCGCGTGCGCATCACCGATGCCGATGTGGACGCCTACATCCGCGCGCAAACCGGCATCGGTGCCAGCGAGCCGCAAATCAACCTGGCCATGATTCTGGTGGCCGTGCCCGAAGGCGCGCCGCCCGAAGAACTGGCGCGCCTGCAAGCGCGCGCCCAGGACGTGGCGCGCCGCGCCCAGGCTGGCGAGGACTTTGCCGACCTGGCAAAAACCTATTCCGACGCGACCAACCGGGGCGCCGACGGCGGCGTCCTGGGCCTGCGCGAGGCCGACCGCTACCCCGAACTGTTCGTCCAGAGCACGCGCGGCGCGCGCGTGGGATCGGTGGTGGGGCCGGTGCGCTCGCCCGCGGGCTTTCACGTGCTCAAAGTGCTGGAGCGCAAACAAAGCGCTGACCTGCCCGAAGTGCGCATTGCGCAAACCCGGGCGCGCCACATCCTGCTGAAAATCGGCCCCTCGCAAAGCGAGCGCGTGGCGCGCGAGCGGCTGGCAGACTTCAAGCGCCGCATCGAGGCGGGCCGCGCCACATTTGCCGAACTGGCGCGCCAGCATTCCGAAGACGCCAGCGCCGAAGAAGGCGGCGATCTGGGCTGGAACTACCCGGGCCAGTTCGCGCCCGAATTCGAGCAGGCCATGGACAACCTCGACGAAGGGCAAATCAGCGAGCCGCTGACCTCGCGCTTTGGCGTGCACCTGATCCAGGTGCAAGGCCGGCGCGAAAAGGCGCTGTCCGCCGACGAGCAGCGCCAACTGGCGCGCAACGTGCTGCGCGAGCGCAAAACCGAAGAAGCCTTTGCCACCTGGAGCCAGGAAGTGCGCGCGCGCGCCTACGTCGAATACCGCGAGCCGCCGCGCTGATGCCCGGCCACCAGCCACAACAGCCACCTGCCGCGGCGGCGGTGCGTCAGGCCCAAGCGGCGGGCGCGCAAGCCATGCAACACGTGGCCCGCAAACGCTTCGGCCAGCACTTTCTGACGGACGCCGCGGTCATCGACGCCATCGTGCGCGCCATCGACCCGCAGCCGGGCGACGCGCTGCTGGAAATCGGCCCCGGCCTGGGCGCGCTCACACGGCCCTTGCTGGAGCGGGTGCAACGCATGCGCGCCATCGAACTCGACCGCGACCTGGCCGCGCGCCTGCGCGAGCAGCTTCCACAAACGCGGCTCGACGTGATCGAGGCCGACGTGCTCAAAGTGGACTTCGCGCCGCTGGCGCAAACCGCGCTGGCGCGCGCGGGCTGCGCCGCGCTGCGCGTGGTGGGCAACCTGCCCTACAACATCTCAAGCCCCATCCTCTTTCACCTGCTGCCCGTGGCCGCGCAAGTGCGCGACCAGTACTTCATGCTGCAAAACGAAGTGGTCAACCGCATGGTGGCCGCGCCCTGCACGGCCAGCTATGGGCGCCTCTCGGTCATGCTGCAATGGCGCTACGCCATGGAAAAAGTGTTGCACGTGCCGCCCGCCGCGTTTGAACCGCCGCCCAAAGTGGACTCGGCCGTGGTGCGCATGCTGCCGCGCGCAGGCGCCGCGCCCGTGGCGCTGACGCACTTGAGCCAACTGGTGCAAGTGGCCTTCAGCCAGCGCCGCAAACTGCTGCGCCACACGCTCGGGCGCTGGTTGCAAGAGCGCCAGTATGCGGGCGCGTTTGATGTGCAGCGCCGCGCCGAAGAAGTGCCCGTGGCGCAATACGTGGCGCTGGCGCTGGAGACGCAAGGCGCGGCAGACTGAGCGGGCGCGTGGATGGTGCTGAAATCAGCCCGTGATGGCGCGTGCTTTATTTAGGCCTGAATAAATTAAAACTGGACAACAAAAGGAATGCGGGTGATGATTGTCGTTGCGCGAGGACTTTTGCATCATGACAAACCATACAGCAAAATAGATAACGCACTGCCGCCCTGTACCCAAATTTTGCAATGCCAAGGTTGCGTCAAAGCAGTCTCAGCAAGTCTTTTGGGGTCATAGAGTTGCTCTGGCACATACAGAATGCATACGAATTTCTTGCACTCGAAACATTGGCTTGTCAGGTTTTTCCGCTGTCGCAAATTCATCGATTCTAGCTTCAATGGCGGTTGCTACGTGGATTGCGTCCATGGCTGCGATACCATATTGCCTCGCCAGTGCATGCGCCTTGTCGAGCACATCCATTTTCCAACTCAGCCGTTCTGCTTGTCTGAATATATCCTCATAGAATGCCGTTTCCTTGTCTTGTTTGTTGTAGAGTGGCTTGGGCATAACTTCCAGCCATACTGCATCGCTGAGCACCAGCGAACGCTCTGGATCTTCCAGGATTGCCATCGCCCTTTCGTTGATGTGTTTTTGTCCACGAAATGCAGCGATCAACAAGCAGGCATCCAGGTATGTACGTCTAGACATCGCCGATTCCCCCGCGCCGCCTGCGGAGTTCATCCTCCAGGCCATCCTCGTCAAGGAGCTTTCCGCCTTCTTCCAAATAGGCGCGGCGCAAGGCCATCAGCCTTTGGCCAAAAGCAGTACGTGGCTGGTATTCCCTCGCGGCGAGGTCGCCAGAGCCGATCACTATTTTGGTATCAATATTTTCACAATGATAAATACAAACTAAAGATGATTGCGAAAAATTGGCATCTGTCGACACTGTACCCAGCAATGCAGTGACAAGAATGCTGCTGACGTATTCAGGCCTGTATATCACATCATTTGAAAGATTTCCAGTCATATCAGTACTCCGGGTTCAGGGCATTGATTGCTTCTTGCGTCAGCAATTTTTCAAAGAATAAGGACTTGGAACGGTCATGCAGGTGATCAATCTGATTTTTTACCACATTCCATCCATCCGGTGTCGCAGTAGCAAATGTTTCCATGTCCAAAATGGAACCAGTCTGACTTCCATCGGGAAATCTTGTTTCTGCTGGTGTTACTATTTGCACGACATGCGTGCAATTGCCATCCGGCAATTCCAGCCGTAGTTGCAGTGGCAGGCCATGGATTTTTTGTTGCCCCACTTTGAGTGAAATCTGCAAGGCGCTCAAATCCGGAGCCGGATGCAACGCCAGCAGATCGAGGTAGCGCAATGAATGGCGTCGCGGCCGTGGAATCAGCCCGCTTTTTTCCACGATCTCAATCAGCAGGTGAATCTTCTCCTTGAAGGCAGACCATCCGGAATAAGGCTTTCGGCAGTTGAGCGTAAGCACGCGGTCTCCAACCTGGAAAAGAAAGGGTTTGTCCTGTTCTTCCATCCGGTACTTGGCGGCAAAGCGCAAATTGGGGTCGAGTTGGACAACGGGTGCGGGAAAGTCGGCAATGGGCAGGCGGTGAAGCCGCAAGCCGGGATGGTGCGCTTTCAGTTCGGCGTACAACACGCCGGGAAGGATGTCTCCCACTGATTGGCTGGGCGCAGGTTCAAACTGAATCTGCCAGATGGCTTCGATCAGCGGCTCTCTCTTGAGACGCTTGGGGATGATGGGGTGGGCGGTCATGTCAGGCTCCAGTACGTGAGAGTTTAATGCATGGGAAGCCTACCCTGCGGCGCAAAGCGGGGGCCTGCCTTTGCCCGCTCAGTCCCAGAACGCGGGGTATTTGCGGTGCCAGGCCAGCGCGTGGCTGACAATGGCCGATAACTGCGCGTATTGCGGCGTCCAGCCAAGCAGCGCGCGCGCCTTGTCCGCGCTGGCGACCAGCCGGGCCGGATCGCCCGCGCGGCGTCCGGCCATTTGGCAGGGCACTGGCAGATTGGCCGCCGCCTGCACCGCCGCGATCACTTCCATCACGCTGTAGCCCGTGCCATTGCCCAGATTCATTTGGGCCGACGCGCCGCCCTGGCGCAGATAATCCAGCGCCAGAATGTGCGCCTGCGCCAGATCCACGACATGGATGTAATCGCGGATGCAAGTGCCATCGGGCGTCGGAAAATCCTGCCCAAACACCGACAGCGCGCCGCGCTGCCCGAGCGCGGCGCCAATGGCCAGTGGAATCAGGTGCGTTTCGGGGTCGTGCGCCTCGCCCAGCGAGGCATCGGGGTGTGCGCCAGCGGCGTTGAAGTAGCGCAGGCACACGCTGCGCAAACCGTGCGCCCGCTCATAATCGGGCAGCAATTGCTCGACCAGCCATTTGCTGCGGCCATAGGGGTTGATGGGGCGCTGCGGGTGCCGCTCGTCAATCACATCGGCCTGCGGCTCGCCAAAAATAGCCGCCGTGGACGAGAAAATAAAATGCCTGACCCCGCAGGCCGCCAGCGTATTGAGCAGCGCAATGGTGCGGGCCACGTTGTTGTCGTAATACTTGCCCGGCTGTGCCACCGATTCGCCCACCTGGATGAACGAGGCAAAATGCATCACCGCGTCCACGGCATGGGCCTCGATGGTCTGGCGCACAACGGCGGCATCGGCCACATCGGCCACGATCAGCGGCGCGCCGCGCACGGCCTGCCGGTGCCCGGCGCTCAAATTGTCCAGCACCACCGTGGCGCAACCGCGCGCCTGCAATGCGCGCACCACGTGCGATCCGATGTAGCCCGCGCCGCCAACGACGAGGACGCTG
>JAISNB010000126.1 GCA_031276435.1 Burkholderiaceae bacterium
GGACAATTTCAACGGGAAGCCGCGCGGGTGCGCGCACCGTGCGCATTACCATTTCTCCGGTTTCATCTGCTGCGCCTTATCCAAAGGTGACGGTGGAAATGTACGATCCTGTCACTTCAGACTTCGTAAAGGTGATCGACGCGCTGGACTTGTCCAACAACGGCCCGGTGCCCGCAACGTTCAAGATGGGCTTTAGCGCAGCCACGGGCGGCTTGTACGAGTATCACGAGGTGCGCATCAAAAGCGCGGAAACGCTGGTCAACGCCGTTCCCACGCTTGAGCAAAACGCGCTGGGCGCGGTGGCGGTGCTGCTAGCACTGTTGACACTGCCCGCGCTGCGCCGCCGTTTCAAGAATTAAATGTTTACAGGAGTCGGAATACCCCCTCACCCTGCCCTCTCCCCTAAAGGGGGGCGAGGGGAAATAATATAAATACGTCGTGCGCGGAAGCAATGGATTGCCACGGGCCTGCGGTCCTCGCAATGACAAATGCCTTTCTCTTCCCCTGCGCGTGCCCTTGAGGGAGAGAGTGCCCCGGAAGGAGCGAGAGGACGGGTATCCAATCCTGCACTGACTGGCGCAAGACAAACGCTGCGCCGTCAGCCGTCAGCGCCAGCCATGTCAGGTTTTGAATTTCATGCCCGCCGCCCAAGTCACCGCGGTCAGACGCTGGAGTTGCGCGACATGCCGTCGCCGTGGTCGCGGCCGTATTCTTCGGCATAAAACTGGGGCGTGCTGCCCGCTTCGTGGTAGACGCGGACCATCAGCTCGCCCATCAGGCCCGCCACGATGAGTTGCAGTCCCATGAGCAGCAGCATCACGCCAGCCAGGAGCAGCGGGCGGCCACCGATGTCGTGGCCCAGCAGTTTTTGCAGCAGCAGCCACATCAGGATCAGCGTGCCGGGAAATGCCAGCCACAGGCCCAGGCCGCCAAAGGCGTGCAGCGGGCGCTGGCGGTAGCGCATGAAGAATATGACCAGGATCAGATCCAGGATGACGCGGAAGGTGCGGTCTATGCCGTATTTGGATGTGCCCCGCGTGCGCGCGTGGTGGCGCACGGGCATTTCGGCGATGCGCGCGCCCGCTTCCCGGGCCAGCGATGGGATGAAGCGGTGCAGTTCGCCATAGAGGCGAATGCGGTCGATGACGGGCTTGCGGTAGGCTTTGAGCGCGCAGCCGTAGTCGTGCAGATGTACGCCCGTGCTGCGCGAGATGAGCCAGTTTGCGATGCGCGAGGGCAGTTTGCGCGAGACGGCGGCATCCTGCCGGTTTTTGCGCCAGCCAGAGACCATGTCCACGTCGGGGTCGGTTTCCAGCCGTTGCAGCAGCAGCGGGATGTCTTGCGGTTCGTTTTGCAGGTCGGCGTCGAGCGTGACCACGTAGCGTCCGCGGGCGGCGTCGAATCCGGCTTGCAGCGCGCTCGATTGTCCGTAATTGCGTACAAGCAGTATGGCGCGCAGCCAGGGCCGCGTGGCGGCCATCTCGCGCAGGCGCGCGCGGCTGCCGTCGGTTGAGCCGTCGTCCACGGCCAGCAGCTCGAAGCTCAGCGGCGGCGCGACGGTGGCAGCGCGCATGGCTTGCTCGATGCGCGCGATGAGGTCGGGCAGGTTGTCCAGTTCGTTGTAGATGGGCACCACGATGGATACATCGGGCGGCGGTGCTGCGGTTCGGGATGCGGTGGCGGCGGTTGTGGTGGTTTCTGTCATGAGACGATTGCGGGCGGCGGGATAATGCCAGGTGCCATTGTGCCCCGAGCCGGGTTGTGTATCGCGCGTGCATTGCCCGCGCTGGCTGTCAACTGCCTGCAATGAATTCTTCTTTCAATAAACGATTGGCGCGTCTTCTGGATTGGCCTGTTTCCCATCCCATGGCGTGGTTTGCGCTGATTGCCCTGGGGCATGTGGTTGTGCGCGTGGCTGTTTCGCCCGCGCTCAAGTGGGACGAGGCCGAGCAGATTCTCTGGACACAGGATTTGCTGGCGGGCTACGGGCCGCAGCCGCCGCTTTACACCTGGTTGCAATGGTGTTTCAACGCCGTGTTTGGCTCTGGTGTGCTGGCGCTGGCGTTGCTTAAACACATGTTGCTGGCACTGGCTTACGGGTTGATGTTCTGCGCTGCGCGCGTGGTACTGGGGCCGCGCGCGGCGTTCTGGGCCGCCGCTGGCATGTCGCTGATTCCGGCGCTGGGCTGGTTTTCGGTGCGCGATCAGACCCATACCGTGCTGGTGACCACGCTGGCTTGCGGCGCGTGGTGGCTGTTTGTGCGCGTGATCGAGCAGCCGCAGCCCGCCCGCTTCGCAGCGCTCGGGCTGGTTTGCGGGCTTGGCATGCTGGCCAAGTACAACTTCGCGCTGTTTGCTGGCACGCTGTGGCTGGCGGCCTTGAGTGTCGAACAGACGCGCCGCGCCTTGCTGGCGCGTGGCTGGTGGTGGATGTTCGTTATCGCGGCCCTGGTGGTGTTGCCGCACGCGCTCTGGTTGCTCGATCATCTGCAAATGGCCAGTGGCGAGACTTTGCAGAAGATGAATATCCAGCCTGAAGTGCCTTTGCTCACGGGGCTGGTCCGGCTGGCGGAAAAGTGGTTCGGTTCGGTTTTGCTGTGGGCGCTGGCCTTGCTGGCTGTTTTTGGCCGCGCGCTGTGGCGTCGCCCGGCCATGGCCGCCCGTCCGGCTGGCCAGCAGTGGCTGGCGCGCGTGGGCTGGCGTTATCTGGCGCTGGTGATGCTGGTTCTGATGGGCTTGGTGCTGGTGGCACATGTGTCCAATTTCAAGGACCGCTGGCTGTTGCCGCTGATGTGCGGCGTGCCGCTGCTGACTTTGGCCTGGCGGCCCGAGCTGGATCAACACCCCCGGGGCCAGCGCCTGACGGGCGCGCTGGCCGCTTTTGCGCTGATTGCCCTGGCGGCGGCGGGCATCCGGCCCTGGCTGACCGGGCAAAAGGGCACTGAACCCGACGAACTCAACCACCCCGCGCGCGAGTTGGCCGCCGCGCTGGCGGCGCAGGGCTACGACGGCGCGGGCCGCATCATCGGTGCCGATCACATGCTGGCGGGCATGCTGCGGTCGCGCTTTCCCAACGCCCGCGCCGCGGCCTGCAACATCGATCACACGGCCATCGAGCCTTGCGTGACCGCGCAAACGCGCTTGGCCGAGCAAGCGGGCGAGGGCTGGCTGCTGATCTCGCGCGCCGACCGGCTCAACCCCGACTGGTGGCCGCAAACACTGGCCGCGCTGGGCTGCTCGGCGGCCACCTGCCGCATGCGCACCGTCATGCTGCCGTTTCACATGGTCGGCCCCGAGATGCCGCCCGCGCAATACCAGTTCATCTGGCGCGCGGCGGCTCCCGCCCAACCACCGCTTGCCAAAGGCGCCCCCCAATGACCATGTCCCACCGTCCCGTTTTGCTCACGGGCTGCGCCGGTTTCATCGGCATGCACTGTGCCGAGCGCCTGCTGGCGCGTGGCGACGCCGTGATCGGCATCGACAACCTCAACGCCTATTACGACCCGGCGCTCAAACAGGCGCGGCTGGCGCGCCTGCAAAAGCAAAAGGGTTTTGCCTTTCACCGGCTCGATCTGGCCGACCGCGCCGGCATGGCCGCGCTGTTTGCCAGCGCGCGTCCGCACCGCGTTTTGCACCTGGCCGCGCAAGCGGGTGTGCGCTACAGCATCGACCAGCCCGATGACTACACCGACGCCAATCTGCTCGGCTTTGGCAACGTCCTGCAAGGCTGCCGCGCGCAGCAGGTCGAGCATCTGGTCTTTGCCAGCAGCTCCAGCGTCTATGGCGGCAACACCCGCATGCCCTACACCGAAAGCGACGCGGTGGACCATCCCATCAGCTACTACGCGGCCACCAAGCGCGCCAACGAGCTGATGGCGCACACCTACGCGCACCTGTACCGCATCCCCTGCACCGGACTGCGTTTTTTCACCGTCTACGGCCCGTGGGGACGCCCGGACATGGCGCTGTTCAAATTCACGCGCGCCATGCTGGCAGGCCAGGAGATCGACGTCTACGGCCAGGGCCAACTGGTGCGCGACTTCACCTACATCGACGATGTTGCCGAAGGCGTGCTGCGCGCGCTGGACAAACCCGCCACACCCGATCCGGGCTACGACCCGGCCACGCCGCGCCCCGACACGGGCAGCGCCCCGTACCGCATCTTCAACATCGGCAACGGCGCCCCCACCGTGCTCATGGATTACATTGAAGCCTTGGAAAGCGCACTGGGCATCAAGGCGCGAAAACGCCTGCTGCCCATCCAGATGGGCGACATGCACAGCACCGCCGCCGACACCCGGGCGCTGGCCGCGTGGACAGGCTTTGCGCCCGCCACTCCGGTGACCGAAGGCGTGCGCCGCTTCGTCCAGTGGTACCTCCAGTTCTATCAACACGACACACGTCCCTGAAATCATGAAAGTCACAGTCTTTGGAACCGGCTACGTGGGCCTGGTGCAAGGCGCCGTACTGGCCGATGTTGGGCACACCGTGCTGTGCGTGGACGTGGACGCCAGCAAAGTGGCCCAACTCCAGGCTGGCCGCATCCCCATCCACGAACCCGGACTGGAGCCGCTGGTCGTGCAAAACCAGCAGCACGGGCGCCTGTCCTTTACCACCGACGCCGCGCAAGGCGTCGAGCACGGCGACCTGATCTTCCTGGCCGTGGGCACCCCGCCCGACGAAGACGGCAGCGCCGATTTGCAACACGTGCTCGCCGTGGCCCACACCATCGCCGCGCACATGCAGGGGCCGAAAACCATCGTCAACAAATCCACCGTACCCGTTGGCACCGCCGACAAAGTGGCCGCCGCCATACGCGACGGGCTGGCCCGGCGCGGCGCGAGCCACGACTTCGACGTCGTATCCAACCCCGAATTCCTGAAAGAAGGCGCTGCCGTGGCTGACTGCAAGCGGCCCGACCGCATCGTCATCGGTGCGGGCAGCGCCCGTGCCGAGCAGCAACTGCGCGAGCTGTACGCCCCCTTCAACCGCAACCACGACAAAATCGTGGTCATGGACGTCAGAAGCGCCGAACTGACCAAATACGCCGCCAACGCCATGCTGGCCACCAAAATCAGCTTCATGAACGAAATCGCCAACCTCGCCGACCGGCTGGGCGCTGACATCGAAGCCGTGCGCCGCGGCATCGGCAGCGACCCGCGCATTGGCTACCACTTCATCTACCCCGGCGTGGGCTACGGCGGAAGCTGCTTTCCAAAAGACGTCAAGGCGCTCATCCACACCGCGCAAAACGTGGGCTACGCGCCCGATGTGCTGCTGGCCGTCGAACGCCGCAACGACGCCCAGCGCCGCGTACTCTTTGAACACATGCGGCGCCACTACCAGAACCGGCTCGAAAACAAAACCGTCGCGCTCTGGGGACTGGCCTTCAAACCCAACACCGACGACATGCGCGAAGCGCCCAGCCGCACCCTGATCGAACTGCTCTGGCAAGCGGGCGCAAACGTGCGGGCGCACGACCCCGCCGCCATGAACGAAGCGCGCCGCATCTGGGGCGAACGGCCCGATTTGTGCCTGCTGGACGATGCCATGGACGCGCTCGACGGCGCGCACTGCCTGGTCATCGTGACCGAATGGCAAACCTTCCGCGCCCCCGACTTCGCCCAAATGGCCCGGCGCCTCAAAGACCGCATGGT
>JAISNB010000148.1 GCA_031276435.1 Burkholderiaceae bacterium
CCCTGCAAGGCGCTGGCACAGCTCAAATTGGCCGCTTACAATGCGCGCAGTCAGGAAAAAAGCAAAAACCGTGCCTCACTTGATCCACACCTTTCCCGTGCCCCGGGCCGCACTGCTGCTGGCAGCGGCGGCCAGCCTGCTGCTGGCAGGCGCCGCGCACGCGGAGCGGGCCGACCGCACGCAGCCCATGAACATAGCGTCCGATGCGCTGCGCTATGAGGACAAAAGCCAGACCAGCACTTTTACGGGCAATGTGGTGGTGAGCAAAGGCACGATTGTGTTGCGCGGCGCGCGGCTTGAGGTGCGCCGGGACGCGCAGGGTAATTCGTTTGGCGTGATGCAGGGCGGCGGCTCGGGCAAGCGCGCTTTTTTCAGGCAAAAGCGCGAAGGGCTGGACGAGTTCATAGAGGGTGAGGGCGAGCGCATCGAGTACGACGGCAAGAGCGATACCGTGCGCTTTTTGAACCGCGCCGAGATGCGTCGGCTCGCTGGCGGCCAGTTGCAAGACCGCATTACTGGCAACCGTATTTCCTACAACAACGTGACCGAGGTTTACACCGTGGATGGCGCGGCGCGCCCAAGTGGCGGCGGCGAGCGGGTGCATGCCATGCTGGCGCCGCGCGGCGACGGCGACGCGGCGTCAAGCCCGGCATCCGCGCCCGCATTGCCCCTGCGGGCATCTGGTCAATTGTCTGGAGCAAGCGCCCCATGACGGCGGCAACCGCTTTGACGCCCGCAGGCGATGCGGCAGCCGCCAGATTGCCGCCCGGTTCGTCGCCGCCGCCACCGCTCAGCCGTTTGCAGGTGCGGCGGCTGCGCAAGGCCTACGGCGCGCGCAAAGTGGTGCACGACGTGTCGCTCGATGTGGGCAGCGGCGAGGTGGTGGGCCTGCTTGGCCCCAACGGCGCGGGCAAGACCACATCGTTCTACATGATTGTCGGCTTGGTGCGCGCCGATGGCGGAGAGATTGAAATCGACGGCAAGCGCATCGAGCGCATGCCCATTCACAGCCGCGCGCGCATGGGGCTGTCGTATTTGCCGCAAGAAGCGTCCATCTTCCGCAAGCTCACGGTGCGCGAAAACGTGCGCGCCGTGCTTGAGTTGCAGCAGGACGCGCGCGGGCGGCCACTGGCCGAGCGCGAAATCGAGCAGCGCCTGAGCACGCTTTTGGAGCAGCTCAATGTGCAGGAGTTGCGCGACGCGCCCGCGCCATCGCTGTCCGGGGGCGAGCGCCGCCGCGTGGAAATTGCGCGCGCACTGGCCACAGCGCCGCGCTTTATCCTGCTGGACGAACCCTTTGCGGGCATAGACCCGATTGCGGTCATCGAAATCCAGCGCATCATCGCTTTCCTCAAAGAGCGCGGCATTGGCGTTCTGATTACCGACCACAACGTGCGCGAAACGCTTGGCATTTGCGACCACGCTGTCATCATCAGCGAAGGGCGCGTGCTGGCCGCTGGCACGCCCGCGGACATTGTTGCCAACCCGGAAGTGCGGCGGGTTTACCTTGGCGAACACTTCAGGCTTTAAGGGCAGGAGCGCGCAATGAAACCCGGTCTCTCCCTGCGCGTATCGCAGCATCTGGCCCTCACGCCCCAATTGCAGCAATCCATCCGGCTGCTGCAACTGTCCACGCTGGAGCTGGCCAGCGAAGTCGAGCAAATGCTCGAAGAAAACCCGTTTCTGGAGCGTGACGACGAAGCGCCGCAGCAGCAAACTGAAGAAGACGCGCGCACCGCAGCCGAAGCAGGCGCTGCCGATGACGCCGCGGCCAGCGCCAGCACCGACGCCGACACGACGGCAGAACACGCCGAAAGCGACAGCAACGGCAACGCAGACAGCGACGCTGGCGGCAATGACGTGGTCAACGCCGAAACTGACGACGCCTACAACGCGGATGCGGTTGCGGCTGAAGGCCAACTGGCCGAAGCCAGCTCGATTGACACCGAAAGCTGGGATGGCGACGGCAGCGTCGAAATCTCCCAGGACGGCAACGAATGGGGCGGCGAAGCTGCGGCGCGCAACGGCAGCGGCGGCAGCGATGACGACGAACTCGACGTGGGCGACCGCCCGGCCCCGCAGGCATCGCTGAGCGAACACCTGCATCGCCAGGCGCTGGCCTTGCGCCTGTCGCCCGAAGACATGGCGGTGCTGCGCTTTCTGATCGAATCGCTCAACGACGACGGCTACCTTGAAGACTCGCTGGCGCAACTGGCCGCCACGCTCACCGAAGAAAACGACGGCGAAGAACAGCTTGAACAACTGGTGCACAGCTTTGCCCTCGGCCTGCGCCTGCTGCAAACGTTCGACCCCGCGGGCGTGGGCGCGCGCGACCTGGCCGAATGCCTGTGCCTGCAAATCAAGGCCCTGCAAGCCGATGAAGCTGCCGACAGCCCGCGGCGCCCTACACTGGATCTGGCCTTGCAAATCTGCCAGCAACCCGGCGCCATGGAACTGCTGGGCAAGCACGACATCCGCCGACTCGCGCAAACCTGCGCCGCGCCCGAAGCCGACGTGCGCCAAGCCATGCAATGCATCGCGCGGCTGGAACCCAAACCCGGACGGCGCTTTGCCGACGTGGAACGCAACGTCATCATCCCCGACGTCATCGTCACCCCCATCGGCACTGGAGCGCAAACCCGGTTTCGCGTGCAAATCAACAATGACGTCATGCCGCGCCTGCGCGTACACGACATCTATGCCAACGCGCTGCGCGGCGGCAAAAGCGGCGAAAGCCACCAAATCCTGGCCCAACGCCTGCAAGAAGCGCGCTGGTTCATCAAAAACATCCAGCAACGCTTCAGCACCATCCTGCGCGTCTCGCAAGCCATCGTCGAACGCCAGCGCAACTTCCTCATCCACGGCGAACTGGCCATGCGCCCCATGGTGCAGCGCGAACTGGCCGACGAACTGGGCGTGCACGAATCGACCATCTCGCGCGTAACCACCGCCAAATACATGGCCACGCCGCGCGGCACCTTCGAACTCAAATACTTTTTTGGCTCGGCCCTGGGCACCAACGCGGGCGGCAACGCATCAAGCACCGCCGTGCGCGCGCTCATCAAGCAATTCATCAGCGCCGAAAACGCCGCAAAACCCCTGTCGGACAACCAGATCGCCGAAATGCTGAAAAAACAAGGCATCGACTGTGCGCGCCGCACCGTCGCCAAATACCGCGAATCCATGCGCATCCCGGTAGCCAGCCAGCGCAAGGCGGCCGATGCCGCCTCCTGACTCCGGCGGCAGTGACGCCACTGGCGCGGTCTGGGTTGTCATCGACACCAACTGGGCGCTGGATCTGCTGCTGTTTTCAGACCCCGGGGCCGCGCCCTTGCACCAGGCACTGCAACGCGGACGCGCACAATGGCTGGCCACCGCAGCCATGCGCGCGGAACTGGCCCGCGTACTGGGCTATCCCCGACTGGCCGCACACATGCAAACGCGCGCGCTTTGCGCCGAGGCCGTGCTGGCGGCATTCGACATCCTGACGCTCACACGGCCCGCGGCGGCATTTGCTGGCGTGCGCTGCCGCGACGCGGATGACCAGATATTCATCGACCTGGCCGTCGCGCATCGCGCCAATCTCCTCAGCA
>JAISNB010000151.1 GCA_031276435.1 Burkholderiaceae bacterium
CCGGGCCGATGGTTGGCGCGGAGCGTTTTGTTTTGTCTGGTGGGTGATACATGGATCGAACATGTGACCCCTGCCGTGTGAAGGCAGTGCTCTACCGCTGAGCTAATCACCCGCTTGCGCTGCTGGCTGGCAAGGCTGCGGATTATGCCACAGGCGGAGCACCGCTGCCGGGGTCGCCGTCGCTCATCCGGGTGCCGCGCCACAGGGTTTTGCCGCCGCTGGCCTGGTCGATTTCGGTCAGCACTTGTTCGTGCGCGGCCAGTTCCAGGGCGGTGGCGGCGATGAGGGGCAGCTCGAATGCGCTCAAATCTGCGCGGGTGGCGCGCTGTTCGGCGGCGGCTGCGGTGTTGACGTCGCCCAGGTCGATCAGCAGCGCCTCCTGGCCGCGGGTGAGGTTGATGTAGACGTCGGCCAGCAGTTCGGCGTCCAGCAGGGCGCCGTGCAGTGTGCGGCCCGAGTTGTCAACGCCCAGGCGGTCGCACAGCGCGTCCAGGCTGTTGCGTTTGCCGGGGTAAAGCTCTTTGGCCATGGACAGGGTGTCGGTGACCGATGTGACAAAGCTTGTGATGGGCGGTTTGCCGATGCGCTCCAGCTCCTTGTCGAGAAAGCCGATGTCGAAGGCGGCGTTGTGGATGACCAGTTCGGCGCCTTGCAGGTAGTGCAGGATTTCGTCGGCCACTTCGGCGAATTTGGGTTTGTCACGCAAAAATTCGTTGCTGATGCCGTGGACTTTGAGGGCTTCTTCGTGGCTGTCGCGTTCGGGGTTGAAGTAAAGGTGCAGGTTGTTGCCTGTCAGGCGGCGGCCAAGCAGTTCGACGCAGCCCAGTTCGATGATGCGGTCGCCCGCTTCGGCCGACAGGCCGGTGGTTTCGGTGTCCAGAACGATTTGTCGCACGGTTGGGGTTCCTGAAAATGTGTCCGGATTGTGGCTGGAGATGGCGTTACTTTACGCCGCTGGATGCGCCAGCGCGGTTTGCAGCCAGCGGGCGGTGGCGGTGGCAACGGGGCCGCCCGCGTTGTTTTGCGTTTTGTGCTTGTTGCGGGCCGCAAAGCCCCGAAAGGCATGGCGGCTCAGGCGTTTTCCCTGGCGTGGTTGATGGAGTAGCGCGGGATTTCCAGCACGAGGTTTTGCGTGCCGACGATGGCCTGGCACGACAGGCGCGATTGCGCTTGCAGTCCCCAGGCGCGGTCGAGCAGGTCTTCTTCGGTTTCTTCGGCCTGGTTGAGGGAGTCGAAGCCTTCGCGCACGATGACGTGGCAGGTGGTGCAGGCGCAGCTCATTTCGCAGGCGTGTTCGATGGCGATGCCGTGTTCAAGCAGGGCTTCGCAGATCGAGTCGCCGACGTTGGCTTGCACTTGCGCGCCTTGCGGGCAGTATTGCGGATGCGGCAGGATGCGGATGGTGGGCATGGGCAGGGTGCGGTTTTGCGGGTGGCGCGGTTTGCGGCAAGGTCAGAGCGCGGAGATGTTTTTGCCGGTCAGGGCTTTGTGGATGCTGGCGTTCATGCGCGTGGCGGCAAAGGCTTCGGTGCCAGCCGCCAGCGCGGCGGCGGCTTGTTCCAGGGCTTGCGCGCTGGCACTTGCGGCGGCCAGCAGTTCTTGCAGGGCTTGCGCCAGGGTATCGATGCGCTCGCGCTCGGCGGGCGCGAGCAAGGCGCCATCGGCATCGAGTGCGCTTTGCGTGGCCAGCAGGATGCGCTGGGCCTGCACGCGCGCTTCGGCCAGGGCGCGCGATTGCATGTCGGCAGCGGCGCTGGAAAAGCTTTCTCGCAGCATGCGCGCGATGTCCTGGTCGCTCAGGCCGCAGGATGGCCGGACTTCGATTTGCGCCTGCGCGCCGCTGGTTTGTTCGCGCGCGCTGACGTGCAGCAGCCCGTCGGCATCGACTGTGAAGGTGACGCGGATGCGCGCCGCGCCAGCGGCCATGGGCGGGATGCCGCGCAGTTCAAAACGGGCCAGGCTGCGGCAGTCGCGCGCCAGGTCGCGTTCGCCTTGTACCACGTGCAGGGCCAGGGCGGTCTGGCCGTCTTTGCAGGTGGTGAAGTCTTGCGCCATGGCCGCGGGGATGGTCTGGTTGCGCGGCACGATGCGCTCGACCAGTCCGCCCATGGTTTCGATGCCGAGCGAGAGCGGGATGACATCAAGCAGCAGCAGGTTGCTGTCGGGGTCGTTGCCGACCAGTTGGTTGGCCTGGATGGCGGCGCCCAGGGCCACGACTTCGTCGGGGTTGAGGTTGACAAGCGGCGCGCGGGCGAACCAGTCGGCCACGGCGCGCCGGATTTGCGGCATGCGCGTGGCGCCGCCGCCCATGACCACGCCGTGGATGTGCTGCGGTTGCAGTTGCGCGTCGCGCAGTACCTGGCCAGTGGTGTCCAGGCAGCGCGCGGTCAGGTGGCGCGTGAGTTGCTCGAAGTCGCCGCGGCGGATTTCAAAATCAGCGCCTTCTGCGTGCCAGAAAGCGCTGGCGGCAACGGATTCGGCGCTGGTGAGCGCCTCTTTGGCGGCACGCGCTGCGCGTTTGACGGTGGTCAGTGCGGCGGCGGCCGCTGGCGTCTGGGACAACGACGGCACGCGCCGCTGCGCGAGCATCCAGTCGGCCAGCGCCTGGTCGTAATCGTCGCCGCCCAGGGCCGAGTCGCCGCCCGTGGCGATGACCTCGAACACGCCCTGGGCGAGGCGCAGGATGGAGACATCGAAGGTGCCGCCGCCCAGGTCGAATACGGCGTAAATGCCTTCGCTGGCGTTGTCCAGGCCGTAGGCGATGGCTGCGGCCGTGGGTTCGTTGATGAGCCGCAGCACGTTCAGCCCGGCCCATTGCGCGGCGTCCTTGGTGGCTTGGCGCTGCGCGTCGTCAAAGTAAGCGGGCACAGTGATGACCGCACCATGCAGCGCGCCGCCCAGTGTGTCCTCGGCGCGCTGGCGCAGCAGGGCCAGGATTTCGGCGCTGATTTCGACGGGCGATTTTTCGCCCTGTACGGTCTGGATGGCGACCATGCCCGGTTTGTCCAGCAGGCGCAGCGCCAGTTTGTCGGCGTGGACGACATCGCGCAGGCGTCGGCCCATCAGGCGCTTGACCGAGGAGACGGTGTTGTGCGCGTCGGCGGCGGGGGCGTTTGCCGCTTCCCATCCGATGCGGCGGCCACCGCCAGCCAGGTAGTGCACCACCGAGGGCAGCAGCACGCGGCCTTGCGCGTCGGGCAGGCATTCGGGCACGCCATGGCGCACGGCGGCCACCAGCGAATGCGTGGTGCCCAGGTCAATGCCCACGGCCAGTTTGCGCCGGTGCGGCTCTGGCGTTTGCCCCGGTTCGGAGATTTGCAGCAGTGCCATCGCGGGTGAAGTTGCGCGCGTCAGTGGCGCGCGTCAGTGGCGCGGCGCCGGGCCAGTTCGGTGCCGAATTTGTCCAGGAACATGAGCGCGCGCACGGTTTGCGCGGCGGCCAGCCAGTCTTGCTGTTCGTCGATTTGCCGCGCCAGACTGGAAAACGCTTGCTGCGACATGGATGTGAATTCGGTTTCGATAGCCTGGAGCGCGTCGGGGTGTTCGGCGTTTTCCAGTGCTTCGCGCAGTTGCATTTGCCGCTCCAGGAACGCGGCGGGCATGGCGGTGTTGCGTTCGGCGTCGATGCCCTGGCCGTTGATTTCGCACAGGTAGGCGGCGCGCTGCAACGGGTTTTTGAGGCGGCGGTAGGCCTCGTTGACGCGGGCGGACCATTGCGCGGCCATGCGTTGCGCGGCGGCACCCTGCGCGGCAAAGCGGTCGGGATGCACCTGGCGTTGCAGGGCTTTCCAGCGCGCTTGGAGCGCGTCGGCGTCCTGGGCAAAGCGCTCGGGCACGTCGAACAGTTCAAAGTCGGTGGATTGCAGATTCAGGCTCATGGGTGGGGGATTGCATCTGCCGTGGCGCGGCAGCCGCGCACGCGCGCCGCGCGCCGCGCGCCGCGCGCATCATGCCATGGACACGGCGGCGACGGTCAAACGCGGAAGCTTTCGCCGCAACCGCAGCGACCGCGTTCGTTGGGGTTGTTGAAGCGAAAGCCTTCTTGCAGGCCCTCGCGCACGTAGTCAAGCTCGGTGCCGTCCACATAGGGCAGGCTTTTGGGATCGACCAGTACTTTCACGCCGTGGCCTTCAAACACCAGGTCTTCAGGGGCGATTTCATCCACGTATTCCAGTTTGTAGGCCAGGCCCGAGCAGCCTGTGGTCTTGACGCCCAGGCGCACGCCCACGCCCCTGCCCCGTTTGTCGAGGTATTTGCTGACGTGGCGGGCGGCGGATTGTGAAAGGGTAACGGCCATGGCGGGTTTGGAAAAATACGGGCGAATGCAGGGGGAGGCGCTTTCTCAGTCAGGCGTCGTGCTTTTTGCGGTAGTCGTCCACGGCGGCCTTGATGGCGTCTTCGGCCAGGATGGAGCAATGGATCTTGACGGGCGGCAGGGCCAGTTCTTCGGCAATCTGGCTGTTTTTGAGTTGCGCGGCTTCGTCCAGCGTTTTGCCCTTGACCCATTCGGTGACCAGCGAGGACGACGCAATGGCCGAGCCGCAGCCGTAGGTTTTGAAGCGCGCGTCCTCGATCACGCCGGTTTGCGGGTTGACCTTGATTTGCAGTTTCATCACGTCGCCGCAGGCGGGCGCGCCGACCATGCCGGTGCCAACCGTGTCGTCACTTTTTTCAAAGCTGCCAACGTTGCGCGGGTTTTCGTAGTGGTCAATGACTTTTTCAGAGTAGGCCATGGAGCGTGTTCCTGTTCGTGTTCGGGTCTGGGGCCATCGGGCATCTGGCAAATGGGGCGGTTGGTTGCGGGCAAGGCCGGTGTGGCTGCGCGCGTGTCAGTGCGCGGCCCACTGGATGGTGGACAGATCGATGCCTTCCTGGTGCATTTCCCACAGCGGCGAGAGCGCGCGCAGTTTGACCACGTTTTCGCGGATGGCGCCGATGGCGTAGTCTATGTCGGCCTCGGTGGTGAAGCGCCCGATGGTGATGCGCAGGCTGCTGTGCGCCAGCTCGTCGCTGCGGCCCAGCGCGCGCAGCACATAACTTGGCTCCAGGCTGGCCGATGTACAAGCCGATCCGCTGGAGACGGCCAGGCCCTTGATGCCCATGATGAGCGATTCGCCTTCCACGAAGTTGAAGCTCATGTTCACGTTTTGCGGCACGCGCCGCGTGGGATGGCCGTTGAGGAATACCTGTTCCATTTGCGTGAGTCCCTGGACGAGCCGCGCGTGCAGCGCCCAGGCCTTTTCGTTGTCTTGCGCCATTTCCTGGCGCGCGATGCGGTAGGCCAGGCCCATGCCGACGATCTGGTGCGTGGGCAGGGTGCCCGAGCGCATGCCGCGCTCGTGCCCGCCGCCGTGCATTTGCGCCTCAATGCGCACGCGCGGCTTGCGCCGCACGTACAGCGCGCCAATGCCTTTGGGGCCGTAGATTTTGTGGCTGGCCAAGCTCATCAGGTCGACGGGCAGCGTTTTCAGGTCGATGGCCACCTTGCCCGTGGACTGCGCCGCGTCCACATGGAAGATGACGCCTTTTTCGCGGCAGATGGTCCCGAGCGCGGCAATGTCCTGGATCACGCCGATCTCGTTGTTGACGTGCATCACGCTGGCCAGGATGGTGTCGCTGCGGATGGCGGCGCGGAAAGCGTCCAGATCGAGCAGGCCGTCGGCTTGCACATCCAGATAGGTGACCTCGAAGCCCTGGCGCTCCAGCTCGCGCATGGTGTCGAGCACGGCCTTGTGCTCGGTCTTGACGGTGATGAGGTGGCGGCCCCTGGCCTGGTAAAAGTGCGCCGCGCCCTTGAGGGCGAGGTTGTCGGACTCGGTCGCGCCCGAAGTCCAGATGATTTCGCGCGGGTCGGCACCAATGAGTTCGGCCACTTGCTGGCGCGCCAGTTCGACGGCGGCCTCGGCCTGCCAACCCCAGGCGTGGCTGCGGCTGGCGGCGTTGCCAAAATGCGCGCGCAGCCAGGGCACCATGGCGTCGGCCACGCGCGCATCAATCGGCGTGGTGGCTGCGTAGTCCATGTAAATCGGCAAATGCGGGGTGCTGCTGCTGTTCATGATGGTGCGGCTTTTCTCAGGCTTTGCGGGCGACGCCGCCGAGCGCAAACACGGAATTGGGCGCGGTCACGCGCATGGGGCGCACCACGGGTTCGTCAGAGATGGCGCGCCTGATGGCGGGTTTGCCGCTGACATCAACGCCCCTGGCCCGTTGCTCGTCAACCAGTTTCTGCAAGGTGATGGAGTCCAGGAATTGCACCATGTGCTCGTTGAGCGAGGTCCACAAATCGTGTGTCATGCAGTAGCCGCTTTCGCCCTGGCAGTTTTGCTGGCCGTTGCAGTGCGTGGCGTCCAAAGGCTCGTCCACCGAGAAAATGATGTCGGCCACCGTGATGTCGGCGGCCTTGCGGCCCAGCGAGTAACCGCCGCCCGGCCCGCGCGTGGATTCAACCAGATCCTTGCGGCGCAGCTTGCCAAAAAGCTGTTCCAGATACGACAGCGAAATATTCTGCCGATGGCTGATGGCAGCCAGTGCCACGGGGCCACTGTCCTGGCGCAACGCCAGATCGATCATGGCGGTAACGGCAAAACGTCCTTTGGTGGTCAGGCGCATGATCAATTCCTTGCATGAAAACAAATTCTTGCCGCGCCGCTGGCAAAAGCCCCGCAGCGCAACCACACTGGCCCGCGAGCAACTTGGGTGGCCCAAAAAAGCGCGCTTGCCGCCCGGGTGTCGATCCGCCGCCAGTCCGCTGGTTTGCCCGCGCATTTTGCGTGCGTCCCGCCACGGGGCGCAACGCCGTCAGGCAAGGCTTGCAAAGCCATCGTCCAGTCCCGCGCCACAGACGCGGGGGCGGATCTATGTCCGAGTATTTTTGTCAAGTATAGCGTGTTTCCGGCGGGGCGACAGGCGCCGGGCCGGATGTGGTGGCGGCTGCGGTTACTGGCTTGGCGCTTGCAGGCGTTGTACCCAGAGGGCGGTGGAAGGGTCAGAGGGCGCGCTTGCCGCCTGGCCTTGCAACTGCGCCTCGATGTCGCGCGCGTGGTGCTTGCCCAGTTCGACGCCCCATTGGTCGAAGCTGTTGATGCCCCACAGCGAGCCGCTGACGAATACGCGGTGCTCGCAAAGCGCCAGCAAGGCCCCGAGCGCGGGCGCGTCGAGGCGGGGCAGCATGAGCAGGGTGGACGGGCGGTTGCCCGGAAAGTGGCGGTGCCCGTCGCTGCCGCTTTGCCCGAGCATGAGCGCGCGCGCCTGCGCCAACACGTTGGCGAGCAATTGCCGTTGGTGGCCGGGCAGGCCATGCGCGGCGTGCTGCGCGGCAATGAATTCCACGGGCACGGCTTGCGTGCCCTGGTGCAGCATCTGGAAGAACGCGTGCTGGCTGTTGCTGCCCACGTCGCCCCACAGCACGGGCGAGGTGTCAAATGGCAGGGCCAGCCCGTGCGCGTCCACGCGCTTGCCATTGCTTTCCATTTCCAGTTGTTGCAGGTAGGCCGTCAGGCGGCGCAGGCCGTGGTGGTAGGGCACCACGCAGCGGCTGGGGAAATGGTGGAAATTGCGGTACCAGACATCCAGCAGGCCAAGCTGCGCGGGCAGGTTGACTTCCAGCGGCGCCTCGGCAAAGTGCGTGTCCATGGCGTGCGCGCCAGCCAGCAGGGCCTCGAATGTGGCCGCGCCAAATGCCAGCGCCACCGGCAGGCCGATGGCCGACCAGAGCGAATAGCGCCCGCCCACGCCTTCGTCCAGATGCAAACAACGCGCGATGCCCAGCGCCCGCGCGGCTTGCGGTTTGGCGGTGATCGCCACAAAGTGCCGGGCCACGTCCTGCCCGCCCTGCGCCAGGAACCACGCGCGCGCCGACGCGGCGTTTTGCAGGGTTTCGGCGGTGCCAAAGCTTTTGGATGCCACCACGAACAGCGTGGTTTGCGCGCGCAGCGTGCGCAGCGCGGCGGCCAGCTCGTGCCCGTCCATGTTGGCGACAAAGTGCACGCGCGGCCCTTGTGGCGGCCCGGGCGGGCTGCCCGCCGACAGGGCTTGCAGCGCCACGCGCGGCCCCAGATCGGAGCCGCCGATGCCGATGTGCAGCACATCGGAAAACTGTTTTTGCGCGCGCGTTTGCTCTGCAAATGAGAGCATCTCGTGCAGGTCTTGCGCCAGTTTCTGCTGTGCGTCTTGCGCGACCCGGGCATCTGGCGGCTGCCCGGCGGGCCAGCGCAGAAGCGGGTGCAGCGCGGCGCGTTCTTCGGTGTTGTTGACCCGCTGGCCCTGCAACAGGGCGTCGCGGTGCGCTTGCAGGCCGCATTCATGGGCCAGTTGCACCAGCAGCGCGCGCGCAGTGCGATCCAGCAGGCATTTGGACAGGTCGGCCTGCACGTGCGGCGCTTGCAGGAAAAAGTCGGCGGCGCGGCGACTGTCTTGCGCAAAGGCCTGGCGCAAATCAAATGCCCTGGCGCCCGCAAAGCGTGCCGAAAAATGTGCCTGCAAGGCTTGCCAGGCTGGCGCCTGATCGCACCGGGGGTATTTTTGCCAGTCCATGCCGATTGCCGCCGTGTGCTGCCCTGTGTGCGCTCGGCTCAGGCCGCCCGGATCAGGGCCTGGAGCTTTTCGGTGTCGGCGATGAAGGCGCGGATGCCTTCGGCCAGTTTTTCGGTGGCCATGGCGTCCTGGTTGAGGGCCAGGCGAAACTGCGCCTCGTCGTCATAGCTGGCGGCGGGCAAATCCATGTGCCGCGCGGCGTCGGCGTCCAGCGCGCGCGCCAGCGGCGCGCTGCTGGTGGCCAACTGGGCCAGCAGGGCGGGGCTGATGGTCAGCAGGTCGCAACCGGCCAGCGCCGTGATTTGCCCGGCGTTGCGAAAGCTCGCGCCCATGACTTGCGTGGCGATGCCAAAGCGTTTGTAGTGGTTGAAGATGCGCGCCACCGATTGCACGCCGGGGTCTTGCGCGCCAGCGTTGGCGGCTTCGTCCCACGCGGCGCCAGCCTGTTTTTTGTGCCAGTCATAAATGCGGCCCACAAACGGCGAGATCAGCCGCACGCCAGCTTGCCCGCAGGCCACGGCCTGGCAAAAGCTGAACAGCAGCGTCAGGTTGCACCGGATGCCGTCGCGCTCCAGCCGCTTGGCGGCACGGATGCCTTCCCAGGTGGCGGCAATTTTGATGAGCACGCGCTCGGCGGGCACGCCAGCGGCCCGGTACAGGTCGATCAACCGCTCGGCGCGCGCGCAGGTGGCGTCCGCGTCGAACGACAGGCGCGCGTCCACTTCGGTCGAAACGCGCCCCTCGACGAGCGCCAGAATCTCGCAGCCAAAGCGCACCAGCAGCCGGTCCACGATGGCGTCGACCGGCGCGCCACGGTGCGCGTGCGCCACGGCCTTGAGCAGCGGCGCGTACTCGGGTTTTTGCACCGCCTGGAGAATGAGCGACGGATTGGTGGTGGCGTCTTGCGGCTGGAACTGCGCCAGTTGCCTGAAGTCGCCCGTGTCGGCCACGACGGTGGTGAATTGCTTGAGTGCGTCGAGCTGGTTCATGGCGTTCATTATTCCATCGCCCGGCGGCGCGCCACCTGGCGCCAGCGCGGCTGGCGCGCGCGATTCAGGCGCCGTCGAGTGCGGCCAGCAGCGCGCCCAGAAAAGCCCCGGGCGCTTCGTACTGGACCCAATGCCCGGCGCCAGCGATCAGCGTGAATTTGCGCAGCGTGGGCGCGTTGCGGATGTAGGCAGCCTCCAGCGCGGGCAGGTAATTTCTGTAGATGGCGTCGTGCTCGCCATAAATGGCGTACACCGGGCAGGCGATGGCTGGCAGCGTGCGTGCCAGAATGTCCGTGCGCGCCAGACGGCGGCGGTAGCGCGGCGCCCGGTCGCGCTGCACGTTGTGCACGTGAATTTGCAGCGCCACATCGTCAATCAGGCGCTTGTCGTGCAGCATCAGCGCGCCCAGGTTGTGGCGGTGCGCGGCAAGTTGCGCGTGCGCCGTGGGCAAATGGCGCCACGCCTGGAGCGTGTACTGCCCGTCGGGCGCGACGCCCATGGCGGGCGCGCCCACCAGCACCAGCCGCCGCGCCAGTTGCGGCGCTTGCGCCAGCATCAGCGCGGCCGTCAGGCCGCCAAACGAAAAGCCCGCCAAATCGCACACCGCCTGCCCCTGCTGCCCGAGCAAGGCGCGCAAGCCATCGATCAGCGGCGCGGCCATGCTGTCGGCATCGGCGCCGTCAGCGGGCAGGGGCGATTGGCCAAAGCCCGGCATGTCGGGCGCCAGCACCGTGCGGCCCGCATCCAGCAGGGGCGCGATGTTTTTCACCCAGTGCGTCCAACTGCCGCTGCCGCCGTGCAACAGCACCAGTGGCGGCGCGCCCGGCGCGGGCGCGTGCCCTGGCGGCAGCCAGCGGTGCCACACCAGATCGCCCATATCGCCCGTGCCCACGCGCATGGGTGTGACCAGGCGCTGCCCCGCCGCCAGACGCTGGCGCAAGGCCGCGGGCAACAGGGTGGGCGTTGCGATGGGCGTAGCTGGGGTCACGGCGCGCGCGGGCCAAAGAGCAACAGCGGTCAGGCCAGCAGCAGCAGGCCACGGGCCACGGCGTCGCGCCGCTGCCTGCCTGCCAGTTGCTCGACAAGGTTGAGCGCAAACTCCAGCGTCAGCCCCGGGCCGCGGCCAGTGGTCAGATTGCCATCGACCACCACGGCCTCGCTGGTTTTCAGCGTCGCGCCGTCCAGGTGTTTTTCAAAGCCCGGGTAGCAGGTGGCACTTTTGCCCTTGAGCAGCCCCAGCGATCCCAGCACCATGGGCGAGGCGCAAATGGCCGCCACCTTCCCGCCCTGTTGCGCGAAAGCCAGCAATTGCTGCTTCATGGCCGCGTGTTCGTTGAACTTGGTGGTGCCGCCCGGCAGCACCAGCATTTGCGCCTGCGCGCAATCGACCTCTTCAAACAGCAAGTCGGCCATGACCGCAACCTGGTGCGCGCCGAGCACAAGCTTGCCTGCGGTCAGCGAAACGGTCTTGACTTCCAGCTCCGCGCGGCGCAGCACGTCGACCGTGCCCAACGCCTCGATTTCCTCGAACCCGGTGGTCAGAAAAACATAAACTGGTTTCATGCGCATCTCTCCGTTGGTTGAAAGCTGGCAAAAGGCCCGCATTGACCACGTTGCCAATCCGCCGCGCCAAGCCCCGCGCGGGCCTGAACGGGCGCGCCTGCATGGTAAAGGATTTGCGCACGGCGGCAGCGGCGGTGTTTTGGGCGTTTGCCAGCGCGCCGCCCGGACGCTGGCGGGGGCGGCTGGCAAGCCCTAAAATTGGCGGTTTCATTTGCAGGTGTGATTTTCCATGTCTCTCTTTACCGCCGTCGAAATGGCCCCGCGCGACCCGATTCTGGGGCTGAACGAGCAATTTGCCGCCGACACCAACCCCCACAAAGTGAATCTGGGTGTTGGCGTTTACTTTGACGACAGCGGCAAGCTGCCGCTGCTGCAATGCGTGCGGGCGGCCGAGAAGGCGCTGATGGAAGCGCCCAAACCGCGCGGCTACCTGCCCATCGATGGCAACCCCGCCTACGACGCGGGCGTCAAGCGCCTTGTCTTTGGCGCCGATTCCGCCGTGCTGCAAACTGGCCGCGTGGCAACCGTGCAGGCACTGGGCGGCACCGGCGGCTTGAAAATCGGGGCCGACTTCCTCAAAAAACTCAATCCCGCGGCCAAAGTGCTCATCTCTGACCCCAGTTGGGAAAACCACCGCGCGCTGTTCACGCGGGCTGGATTTGAAGTAGGCACTTACAAGTATTACGATGCCGCCACCCGCGCGCTCAACTTCGAGGGCATGCTGGCCGACCTGAAAACCGCCGCGCCCGGCACCATCGTCGTGCTGCACGCCTGCTGCCACAACCCCACGGGCTACGACATCCAGGCGGCCCAATGGGATCAGGTCATCGCCGCCGTCAAGGCGGGCCAACTCGTCGCCTTTCTCGACATGGCCTACCAGGGCTTTGGCCAGGGCATCGCCGAGGACGGCGCCGTCATCGGCAAATTTGTCGCCGCCGGACTGGACTTCTTTGTCGCCACCTCGTTTTCCAAAAGCTTCAGCCTGTATGGCGAACGCGTGGGCGCGCTCTCCGTGGTGTGCGAAAACCGGGAACAAGCCAGCCGCGTGCTCAGCCAGCTCAAAATCGTGGTGCGCACCAACTACTCCAACCCGCCCACGCACGGCGCCGCCGTGGTCGCCCTGGTGCTCGACGATCCCGGGCTGCGCGCCCTGTGGGAAGAAGAACTGGCTGGCATGCGCACCCGCATCAAGGCCATGCGCCAGAAACTGGTCGATGGCCTCAAAGCCGCTGGCGTTGCGCAGGACATGGGCTTTATCACCCGGCAAGTGGGCATGTTCAGCTACTCGGGCCTGAACAAAGACCAGATGCTGCGCCTGCGCTCTGAATTTGGCGTGTACGGCACCGACACTGGCCGCATGTGCGTGGCCGCGCTCAACAGCAAAAACGTGGA
>JAISNB010000129.1 GCA_031276435.1 Burkholderiaceae bacterium
AACAGGCCAAAGCTGGTGACGGCGCTGACGGCGCCCGGGTATTCTTCGCCCAGGTGTTCGCGCATGAAGTTGCATTTGAGCCAGGCTTGTACGTCGCGGCTGGCTTCGTCGGCGCGGCGCTCGTTGGCGCTGCAATGCAGGCCGGCGGCTTGCCAGGCTTGCATGTCGGCCGAGAGTTTCTTGTTTTTTCCGGTCGCGTCGCCGCCGCCGCGCATGGCGTTGTTTTTTTGCAGGCGCTTGTTGAGTTTTTCGTGCGCTTCGCCCGGTACGGGCAGTTTGGGCAGGCGGTATTTGCCGCCCGCCAGAATGGCTTTGATGACGCGGTGCACCAGCAGGTCGGGGTAGCGCCGGATCGGGCTGGTGAAGTGCGTGTAGGCCGGGTGGGCCAGTCCGAAGTGGCCGCTGTTGACGGGCGTGTAGATGGCCTGGCTCATCGAGCGCAGCAGCATCATGTGGATTTGTTCGGCGTCGGGGCGGTCTTTGACGCCTTCGGAGATGCGCTGGAATTCGCGCGGCTGCGGCTCCTCTGGGAGGGGGTAGCCCAGGCCCATGGCCTTGAGGTAGTTTTGCAGGATATCGAGTTTTTCGGGCGTCGGGCCTTCGTGTACGCGGTACAGGCCCGGTTGTTTGCCTTGCAGCAAGAATTCGGCGGCGCAGACGTTGGCCGCGAGCATGGCTTCTTCGATGAGTTTGTGTGCGTCGTTGCGGGTGCGCGGTTCGATGCGTTCGATGCGTCCGCTTTCGTCACAGATGATTTGCGTTTCGGTGGTTTCAAAGTCGACGGCGCCACGCCGGGCGCGCGCCTTGAGCAAGGCGCGATACGCATCGTGCAGGTGGAGCAGGTCGGCCACGCGCTCCTGGCGCCGGATGGCTTCCGGCCCGCGCGTGTTGGTCAGGATGGCGGCCACTTCGGTGTAGGTCAGGCGCGCGTGGCTGAACATGACGGCCGGGTAGAACTGGTAGGCGCTGATCTGGCCATCGGTGGCAATCAGCATGTCGCAGACCATGCACAGGCGTTCGACTTGCGGGTTGAGCGAGCACAGGCCGTTGCTGAGTTTTTCCGGCAGCATGGGGATGACCCGGCGCGGAAAGTAGACGCTGGTGGCTCTGTCGTAGGCGTCCACATCAATGGGGCAGCCCGTTTGCACGTAGTGGCTGACGTCGGCGATGGCGACCAGCAAGCGCCAGCCGCCGTTACTGTTTTTGCCGCGCCCCTGTTGCGATGGCGCGGCGGCGACGGGCGTGCAGTAGACGGCGTCGTCAAAGTCGCGCGCGTCCTCGCCATCGATGGTGACCAGTGGCACATCGGTCAGATCGACGCGCCCCTTCCAGTCTTTGGGCAGCACGCCCTCTGGCAGCGTTTGGGCCTGTGCCATGGCCGCGTCTGAAAAGACGTGCGGCACGCCGTATTTGCGCACGGCAATCTCGATTTCCATGCCCGGATCGTCGATTTCGCCCAAGACCTCGATGACCCGGCCCACCGGCTGACCATACAGGGCGGGTGGCTCGATCAGATCGGCCACCACCACTTGGCCCGCCCTGGCCTGCCCCAGCGCGTTGCGGGCAATCAGCACGTCCTGGCCGTAGCGTTTGTCCTCGGGCACCAGCAGCCAGATGCCGCCTTCTTGCAGCAGGCGCCCGATGATGGGCAGTGCCGGACGTTCGACGATTTCCAGCACGCGGCCTTCGGGGCGACCACGCCGGTCGTGGCGCACGATGCGCACCTTGACGCGGTCGCGGTGCAGCACGGCACGCATTTCGTCCGGCGGCAGATAGATGTCGGCCTGGCCGTCGTCACGCAACACAAAACCGTGCCCGTCGCGGTGGCCTTGCACGGTACCGCCAATTTCATCCAGCATGCCGCTGCTGACCGGTTCTGTTTTCTTGGTATACAATCGCTGGCTCCTGATGCCCAGGTGGCGGAATTGGTAGACGCACTAGTTTCAGGTACTAGCGGGTAACTCCGTGGAGGTTCGAGTCCTCTCCTGGGCACCAAATGAATGGGTCGCATCGGCTTTCAGCCATGCGGCTTTTTTCATTTTTGTCGCTAGGCACTGGCTTGCAGGCGCGCCCCGCGCAGCAGTATGCCACTACTGAAGGCCGCGCTCGGGCGGCAGCGGCTGTGGCGGCGCTCAAACGGGCACACCCACCAGATCGTGTCCGCGCGTGTCCACGATGCGCGCTTGCGTGAATTGCCCCACCCTGAGTTGCTTGCTGATTTTTTCAGGCGTCAGCAAATGCACCACGCCGTCGATCTCAGGCGCATCGGCGTAGCTGCGCCCCACGCCGCCCTTGCGTCCGAGCGCCGGGGCCGCATCCACTAACACTTGCATGACGGCGCCCACGCGCTCGCGCAGCTTGGCGGTGGAAACGGCCTCGGCCACAGCCATCAGGCGCGCGCGTCGCGCCTGGCGCTCCTGGGCGGGCAACATGCCCGGCAAGGCGTTGGCCGCCGCCCCGTCCACCGGGCTGTAGGCAAAGCAGCCCACGCGATCGAGCCGCGCCTGCGCGATGAAGTCCAGCAGGTGTTCAAACTCGGCTGGCGTCTCGCCGGGAAAGCCCGCGATGAAGGTGGAGCGGATGACCAGTTGCGGGCAAAGCGCGCGCCAGCGCCGGATACGCTCCAGATTTTGCTCGCCACTGGCCGGACGCTTCATGCGCCTGAGCACACTGGGCGCGCTGTGCTGAAATGGCACATCCAGATAAGGCAGCACGCGGCCTTCGGCCATCAGCGCAAGCACTTCGTCCACGTGCGGATAGGGGTACACATAGTGCAGGCGCAGCCACGCGCCGTATTGCCCCGCCAGATCGGCCAGCGCCCGCACCAGATCCAGCATGCGCGTTTTGATGGGGCGGCCTTCCCAGAAACCCGTGCGGTACTTGACCTCAACGCCATAAGCGGCCGTATCCTGGCTGATGACCAGCAACTCCTTGACGCCGCCTTCAAACAGGGCTTGAGCCTCTTTCAGCACATCGCCCACGGGGCGCGAGACCAGATCGCCGCGCAGCGACGGAATGATGCAGAAAGTGCAGCGGTGATTGCAACCTTCGCTGATCTTCAGGTAGGCGTAATGGCGCGGTGTGAGTTTGATGCCCGCCGCCCCAAACGCGCCGGGCACCAGATCCAGAAACGGATCGTGCGGCCTGGGCAAATGCCTGTGCACCGCGTCCATCACCTCTTGCGTGGCATGCGGGCCGGTCACGGCCAGCACCGCCGGATGCATGCGCCGGATCAGGTTTTCCGGCTCGCCGCCGCTGGCGCCAGACTGCCCCGCCGCCGCCGCTGACGCGGGCGCGGCAATGGTTTTCGCGCCCAGACAGCCCGTGACAATGACTTTGCCGCCGCCCACCGACAGCGCCTCGCCAATGGCCTCCAGGCTCTCTTGCACGGCCTCGTCGATGAAGCCACAGGTGTTGACAATAACCAGATCAGCCCCTTCAAGGGTCTTGCTGGTCTGGTAGCCCTCGGCGGCCAGTTGGGTCAGGATCAGCTCCGAATCGGTCAGCGCCTTGGGACAGCCCAGGCTGACAAAGCCGATGCGTGGCGCATTGGCAGCAGCAGTTTCACTCATTTCCCGGTGTTCTCATCGCATCTGTGGGGTGGTGCTGGCGCGGCGACGCGGTAGCCGCCGCCAGCACCAGAAAACGCTGGCTATGGCCGCGGCCTGTCTTTGGATTGAATGCCAAAAGCGCCCAGCATCTGCTCGGTCTGCCGCGTCATTTGCGCCTGCATCTGAAGGAACATGTTCTTTGAATGCTCCAGATAGTGACTCATCATGCTTTGCATCAGGGGCGACTGCACATGCATGAAGCGCGACCACATCTCGGGCGAAACCGACTGCGGCTGCTCCGAGAGTTTGGCCTGCATCTCCATGAAAGTCTGGATATTCTTCTCCAGATACGCGCCCATGAAACTTTGCATGGCGTGGCCGTAAAAGCGGATGATGTTGGCCAGCATGGCCTCGCTGAACATGGGCGCGCCGCCCGCCTCTTCCTCCAGAATGATCTGCAACAAAATGCTGCGCGTCAGATTGGCGCCGCTTTTGGCATCCTGCACCACGAACGGCTCGCGCTCCAGCACCAAGCGGCGCACTTCAGCCAGGGTGACGTAGGCCGAAGCCTGCGTGTCGTACAGGCGGCGATTGGGGTATTTTTTGATGACGCGCACGGCGCGGCGGGCCGCCGCTGCCTTGCTGGCAAACGCAAAAGCCGAAGCGGGAAACTTTGCGCGGCGCGCCGTCATGCTCAATAGGGGTTGGAAAGAAGATAAAGCGGCTGATTCTAGCTTGGCCCGCCGGGCGCAAAACCCGCGCGGCAGCC
>JAISNB010000001.1 GCA_031276435.1 Burkholderiaceae bacterium
CTCGGCTATGGCGGCGGCTTTTACGACCGCACGCTGGGCGCCCTCCAGCCGCGCCCCTACACCGCCGGACTGGGCTTTACCATCGGCTTTGTCGAAGACTTCGTGCCTGAAGCGCACGACCGCCCGCTGGACGCCATTCTCAACGACAACGGCCTCGTCTGGCCCATGTAGGCACCGGGGGCGGGTGCCACGCCAGCGCAAAGCAACTTCAGCGCGGCAGCGCGGTGCTGCCCATCAGGAATTCATCGACCGCGCGCGCGGCTTGCCGGCCTTCGCGGATGGCCCAGACCACCAGGCTTTGGCCGCGTCGCATGTCGCCAGCGGCGAATACTTTGGGTACGCTGGTGGCGTAGCCGCCTGCCGCGTCGGTGCTGGCTTTGGCGTTGCCGCGCGCGTCTTTTTCGACGCCAAAGGCGTCCAGCAGGCCGCTGGCGGGGTTGGTAAAGCCCATGGCCAGCAGCACCAGGTCGGCGGGCCAGTGTTTTTCGGTGCCGGGCAGTTCGACCAGTTTGCCGTTTTCAAGGCGCACTTGCACGGTTTGCAGGCGTTTGACTTTGCCTTTTTCGCCTTCGATTCGTTGGGTGGAGATGGCGAATTCGCGCACGACGCCTTCTTCGTGGCTGGAGCTGGTGCGCAGTTTGTCGGGCCAGTACGGCCAGGTCATGGCTTTGTTTTCGCGCTCGGGCGGCATGGGCATGAGTTCGAACTGGGTGACGCTTTTGGCGCCGTGGCGGTTGCTGATGCCCACGCAGTCGCTGCCGGTGTCGCCGCCGCCGATGACGATGACGTGTTTGCCTTTGGCCGAGATGGCGTTCTTGAGTTTGTCGCCCGCGTTGATGCGGTTTTGCTGGGGCAGAAATTCCATGGCGAAGTGCACGCCTTCCAGATCGCGGCCCGGTACAGGCAAGTCGCGCGAGACTTCGCTGCCGCCGGTGAGGATGATGGCGTCGAAGTCCTTGAGCAATTGCCGCGCCGATGCGCTTTCTTTGGCCAGGTTGGTGATTTTGCTGGCAGGGCCGTTCTGGGGCAGGCTGTCGCCCACCAGGACGCCGGTGCGGAAGGCAACGCCTTCGGCTTGCATTTGCTCGACGCGGCGATCGATGTGGCGCTTGTCGAGTTTGAAGTCAGGGATGCCGTAGCGCAGCAGGCCGCCCGGGCGGTCGTTTTTCTCGAACACCGTGACGGCGTGTCCCGCACGCGCCAGTTGCTGGGCGGCGGCCATGCCCGCGGGACCAGAGCCAACCACGGCCACGCGCTTGCCGGTTTTGGTCCGGGCCGGGCGCGGCTTGATCCATCCGTTGGCCCAGGCGTGGTCGATGATGGCGTGTTCCAGGCTTTTGATGCCGACGCTGCTGGCGTTGATGTTGAGAACGCAGGCCGCTTCGCACGGGGCGGGGCAGACGCGGCCTGTGAATTCGGGGAAGTTGTTGGTCGAGTCGAGTACGGTGAAGGCGTTTTGCCAGTTGCCGCGATAGACCCAATCGTTGAAGTCCGGGATGACGTTGCCTAGCGGGCAGGCGTTGTTGCAAAAGGGCGTGCCACAGTCCATGCAGCGCGCGCCTTGCTGGCGCGCTTGCGCCTCGTCCAGGCCGATGACGAATTCGTGGTAGTGCCTGAGCCGCTCGGCCACGGGCGCGCAGCTTTCCTCGACGCGCTCGAATTCCATGAAGCCGGTGATTTTCCCCATGATGCGGGTTCCTTTGCAATGTCGCTGTGTTCGGTTGGAAGGTGCCTGGCGGCGGCAAGGGCCACCAGGCATGGCTGGCCGGGCTTACCGGGCCGCCGCCGTTTTTTTGCGGCCCGCGGCCGGTGGCCGCGGCGGTTGCGCGGTGGTGGTGGCGGCGGCGCTGGCGGCCAGTTTCCGGGCGTGGATTTCGCCCAGGGCGCGTTTGTATTCGTTGGGGAATACCTTGACGAACTTGTCGCGCGTTTGCGGCCAGTTGTCCAGCAGTTCGCGGGCACGGCGGCTGCCCGTGCAGATCAGGTGGTCGTCCAGCAGTTTCTTGAGTTGCTCTTCGTCCGTTTGTCCACGGTGCCAGATGCCCGCGTCGACGCTGGCTTTTTGCTGGGCCGCGGGCAGTACTTTTTCCAGGCTGACCATGGTCTGGTTGCAACGCTGGGCGAACAGGCCGTCCTCGTCGTACACGTAGGCCACGCCGCCCGACATGCCGGCGGCAAAGTTGCGGCCAGTCAGTCCCAGTACCACCACGGTGCCGCCGGTCATGTATTCGCAGCCGTGGTCGCCCGTGCCTTCCACCACTGCGGTTGCGCCCGAGAGGCGCACCGCGAAGCGTTCGCCAGCCACGCCGGCAAAGAAGGCTTCGCCGCTGGTGGCGCCGTACATGACGGTGTTGCCGACGATGATGTTGCGGTGCGCCGCGCCGCGAAAGTCCAGGCTGGGCCGGATGGCGATGCGTCCGCCCGAAAGTCCCTTGCCCGTGTAGTCGTTGGCGTCGCCAATGAGCAGCAGCGTGATGCCACGGCACAGGAAGGCGCCAAACGATTGGCCGCCCGTGCCTTCAAGCTGGATGTGGATGGTGTCGTCGGGCAGGCCGTCCGGGTGCACCCGGGTGACGGCACCCGAGAGCATGGCGCCCACGGTGCGGTTGACGTTGCGCGCCGTGTCCATGATCTTGACCGGCTCGCCCTTGTCGATGGCGGGCCGGGCTTTTTCGATGAGGCGCAAGTCCAGTGCCCTGGACAGGCCATGCTCTTGCGTTTGCACGTGCCGACGCGGCACGTCGGGCGGCGCGGCGGGGGTGGCGAACAGGCGGCTGAAGTCGAGTCCGCGGGCTTTCCAGTGCCGCACGCCCTTGCGCATGTCGAGCAGGTCGCAACGGCCAATCATCTCGTCGAGCGTGCGCATGCCCAGTTGCGCCATGATCTGGCGCACTTCTTCGGCCACGAAGAAGAAGAAGTTGATGACGTGTTCAGGCTGGCCGCTGAATTTCTTGCGCAGCGCGGCGTCTTGCGTGGCCACGCCCACCGGGCAGGTGTTGAGGTGGCACTTGCGCATCATGATGCAGCCTTCGACCACCAGTGGCGCGGTGGCGAATCCGAATTCGTCCGCGCCGAGCAGCGCGGCGATGGCGACGTCGCGCCCGGTTTTCATCTGGCCGTCGGCCTGCACGCGAATGCGGCCGCGCAGGCGGTTGAGCACCAGGGTTTGCTGTGTTTCGGCCAGGCCGATTTCCCACGGGCTGCCCGCGTGCCGGATGGACGACAGCGGCGAGGCGCCGGTGCCGCCGTCGTAGCCCGAGATCACCACGTGATCGGCCTTGCTTTTGGCGACGCCGGCGGCAATGGTGCCCACGCCGATTTCGCTGACCAGTTTGACGCTGATGTCGCTGTGTGGCGACACGTTTTTCAGGTCGTGGATGAGTTGCGCCAGGTCTTCGATGGAGTAGATGTCGTGGTGCGGCGGCGGGCTGATCAGGCCCACGCCGGGCACGCTGTGGCGCAGCTTGCCGATGTAGTCGCTGACTTTGCCGCCGGGCAACTGGCCGCCTTCGCCCGGCTTGGCGCCTTGCGCCATCTTGATCTGGATCTGGTCGGCGCTGCTGAGGTATTCGGCCGTGACGCCAAAACGCCCCGATGCCACCTGCTTGATGCGGCTGCGCAGCGAGTCGCCCGCTTGCAGCGGGATGTCAACGGCCACCACGTCGCTGCCGATGATGCCCGCCAGCGTCTGGCCCTGCGCGATGGGAATGCCCTTGAGTTCGTCGCGGTAACGGCGCTGGTCTTCACCGCCTTCGCCCGTGTTGCTCTTGCCGCCGATGCGGTTCATGGCGATGGCCAGCGTGGCGTGCGCCTCGGTGCTGATGGAGCCAAGCGACATGGCGCCGGTGGCAAAGCGTTTGACGATGGCGCTGGCAGGCTCCACCTCGTCGATGGGGATGGCCCGGGCCGGATCGACCCTGAACTCGAACAGTCCGCGCAGCGTCATCAGGCGCTGGCTCTGGTCGTTGATGATTTGCGCGTATTCCTTGTAGGTGCCAAAGTTGTTGGCGCGCGTGCTGTGTTGCAGCTTGGCGATGGCCTCGGGTGTCCACATGTGCTCTTCGCCGCGCGCGCGCCAGGCGTATTCGCCACCGGCATCGAGCATGTTCTCCAGCAGCGGATCGTTGCCAAAGGCGGCCTTGTGGCGGCGGAAAGCCTCTTCGGCAATCTCGAACACGCCCATGCCTTCCACGCGGCTGGGCGTGCCGGTAAAGTATTTTTCAACCGTGGCGCTGTTCAGGCCGATGGCCTCGAACAGTTGCGCGCCGCAATAGCTCATGTAGGTGCTCACGCCCATTTTGGACATGACCTTGGACAGCCCCTTGCCAATGGCCTTGACGTAGTTCTGGATGGCCTTTTCGGCGGAAAGATCGCCCGGCAAGTCCTTGTGCAGGGCGGCCAGGGTCTGCATGGCCAGCCAGGGGTGCACGGCCTCGGCGCCATACCCGGCCAGCAGGGCAAAGTGGTGCACCTCGCGCGCGCTGCCGGTTTCCACCACCAGGCCCACGCTGGTGCGCAGGCCTTCGCGAATGAGGTGCTGGTGAATGGCCGAGAGCGCCAGCAGCATCTGGATGGCGACGCGATCGGCGCGCACATCGCGGTCGCTGATGATGAGGATGTTGTGCCGGCTGCGGATGGCGTCCACCGCCTGCGCGCACAGGCTGGCCAGGCGCGCCTCGACGCCTTCGGCGCCCCAGGCCAGCGGGTAGGTGATGTCCAGCACCTTGCTGGAAAACTTGCCCTGCGTGTGCGCCTTGATGTCGCGCAGCCGGGCCATGTCCGCCGCGTTCAAAACGGGCTGGCTCACTTCGAGCCGCAGCGGCGGATTGACCTGGTTGACGTCCAGCAGATTGGGCTTGGGGCCGATAAAGCTGACCAGGCTCATCACGATGGCCTCGCGGATCGGATCGATCGGCGGATTGGTCACCTGCGAAAACATCTGCTTGAAATAGGCGTACAGCGGCTTGGTGCGATCAGACAGCACGGCCAGCGGGCTGTCGCTGCCCATGGAGCCGATCGGCTCCTCGCCGTTGGCGGCCATCGGCGCCATGATGAATTTGATGTCTTCCTGCGTGTAGCCAAAGGCCTGCTGCAAATTGAGCAAGGCTGGCCGCGGCGGCAGCGTGGCGGCAGCGGCCTTTTCTTGCGCCGGGGCGGGGGCGGCGTCGGGCGGCGGCGCCTGCAAATCGTCCAGATGCACGCGCAAATCCTCGATCCAGCGTTTGTAGGGCTTGGCGTTGGCGAGGTTGACCTTGATCTCCTCGTCATCGATCATGCGGCCCTGCTCCAGATCGATCAGAAACATCTTGCCCGGCTGCAAGCGCCACTTGCGCACGATCTTGTGCTCGGCCACCGGCAGCACGCCAGACTCGGAGGCCATGATGACCAGATCGTCATCGGTGACGCAATAGCGCGCCGGGCGCAAGCCGTTGCGATCCAGCGTGGCGCCAATCTGGCGCCCGTCGGTAAACACGACCGCCGCCGGGCCGTCCCACGGCTCCAGCATGCAGGCGTGGTACTCGTAGAACGCGCGGCGGCGCTCGTCCATCAGCGAGTGCTGCTCCCAAGGCTCGGGAATCATCATCATCGCCGCCTGCGCCAGCGGATAACCCGCCATGGTGAGCAGCTCGATGCAGTTGTCAAACGTGGCCGTATCGGACTGCCCCGCAAAACTGATCGGATAGAGCTTTTTCAAATCGTCGCCCAGCACGGGCGAACTCATCACCCCCTCGCGCGCGCGCATCCAGTTGTAATTGCCCTTGACGGTGTTGATCTCGCCGTTGTGCGCCACCATGCGATACGGGTGCGCCAGCGACCACTCGGGGAAAGTGTTGGTCGAAAACCGCTGGTGCACCAAAGCCAGCGCCGACACGCAGCGCTCGTCCTGCAAGTCCTGGTAATACTTGCCCACCTGATCGGCCAGCAGCAAGCCCTTGTAGATCACCGTGCGGCTGCTCATGCTCGGCACGTAATACTCCTTGCTGTACTTGAGCCTGAGCTTTTGAATGGCCGCGCTGGCCGTCTTGCGGATCACGTACAGCTTGCGTTCCAGCGCGTCCTGCACAATCACATCGGCGCCCCGGCCAATGAACACTTGGCGAATCACCGGCTCCTTGGCGCGCACCAGCGGACTCATCGGCATCTCGCGGTTGACGGGCACATCGCGCCAGCCGAGCAGCACCTGGCCTTCGGCCTCGATGGCGCGCTCCAGCTCCTCTTCGCAAGCCAGGCGGCTGGCGTGCTCCTTGGGCAAAAAAATCATGCCCACGCCGTACTCGCCCGCGGGCGGCAGCGTCACACCCTGCCGGGCCATCTCCTGGCGATACAGCGCATCGGGCAACTGAAGCAAAATGCCCGCGCCATCGCCCATCAGCGGATCGGCGCCCACCGCGCCGCGGTGATCGATGTTCTCCAGAATCTTGAGCGCCTGCGTCACAATGTCGTGACGCTTGACGCCCTTGATGTGCGCTACGAAACCCACGCCGCACGCATCGTGCTCCAGGGCAGGGTCATACAGGCCGTCTTGCTTGATGCGCTCTTGCTCGGCAGGCGTGCTCATCGCGTGCTCCATATATCTATATCTCTAAAGGCGTGGGAAGAGGCGCAAGCATACCCAAGCCTTGCCCGCTTGCCAAGCAATTTAATAGGTGTCTGTCCCCAATTAAATCGCGCCAACTCTTCCGCGAACATTTATTGGGGACATATCATTGTGTCCGAACGCGGCCTGTGCGCTTGCCTGCCTGCGCTTGAGTCGGGCGAAACTCTGGGCGGAACATCGGGATGCATGTCTGCGTACGCCAGTTCGCTTTCTCGCACCGTGTCTGCCTGGCCAAAACCCGGCGCTTATTGCGCAGGTCCAAAGACCGCATGCCACAGCGCCGCGATGGCGGCCCGTTCAGCGGGCAGGGCTTGTTGGGGCAGCTGCGTGGGTTTTTCGTCCAGGCGCGCGGTGTGTTGCACGCGGCGCAGCGCGCGGTAGGCGTCGGCTGCGGCTTGTCCCACGCCAGGGGGCAGCAGGGCCGCTTCTTCGGCGCGGCGCAGCAGGGCGATGTTGCCCGCGTTGGCCTGGAGCGCAGGGTGTTGGCCGCTGGCGGCCAGTACCAAATATTGCACGGCAAATTCGGCGTCGATCATGCCGCCGGGCGAGTGTTTGATGTCGAACAGGTCGCTTTTGACGGGGCGCGCGGCGCGCATGCGCTGGCGCATGGCGATGATTTCCTGCTTGAGCGCGGCGCCGTCGCGCGGTGCGGTGATGACGGCGTGGCGCACGGCGTCAAAGCGCGCGGCCATGGCGCATTGCGCTGGGGTGGCGCGCAGCGCATTCGCGGCAGTGCCGTCGCCGGGCGCGCTTGCGCCGGAGTCGGCGCCACCGGGTGGTGAGGCTTGCGCAGCGTCAGCACCGTCGCAGATGAAGCGCGCGCGTGTCATGGCCTGGTGTTCCCAGGTCCAGGCGGTGTTGCTGCCGCGTTGCTGCTGGTAGTCGGCATAGGCGTCGAAACTGGTGACCAGCAGGCCGGAGTTGCCGTTGGGGCGCAGGGCGGTGTCGATTTCAAACAGGTCGCCTTCGCTTGTTTTGACGGTCAGCCAGTTGATCAGTTTGCGCGCGAAGCCAGCGTAGATTTCTTGCGCGTTTTCGGCATCGTCCTCGAATACGAAGACGATGTCCAGGTCGGAGCCGTAGCCCAGTTCTTTGCCGCCCAGTTTGCCGTAGCCGATGATGCCCAGTTGTGGCGCGCTCCGGTGCTGGCGGCGGTACTGGCTCCAGCACCAGCGCACGGCCACGCGCAGCAGCGCGTCGGCCAGCGCGGACAGGTCGTCGGCCACTTGTTCCACGCTGATGGTGCCTTCCACGTCGCGCACCAGGGTGCGGAAGACTTCGGCGTGGTGCGCGCGGCGCAGCAGGCCCAGCAGGTTTTCCTCGTCGTCCTCGCGCGTGCGCGCCAGCGCGTCGCGGCGCTCCTGGAGTTCGCGCTCGAATTCGGCGGCGGAAAACCGCTCTTGCACCATGGCGGGGGCGGCCAGTTCGTCAATGACGCCCGGATGCCGCAGCAGATAGCGCGCTGGCCAGCGCGCCGCGCCCAGTACGCGCAGCAGCCGTTCGTGGACGGCGGGGCGCTCCATCAGCAGCGCCAGATAGCTTTCGCGGCGCAACAGCGGCTCCATCCAGTCGATCATGCGGATGACCGCTTCGGGCGTTGTGCGGCCCGCGTCCAGCCATTCGATGGTGCGCAGCAGCAGTTGCAGCAGGCGGTTGCGCGATTCGTCGCGCAGCGCCTGCACGCGCGGGTGCGCGCGCCAGGGCGCGATGCGTTCGGCCACTTGCGGATCAAGGCGCGCCAGCAGTTGATCCAGGTCGGGCGTTTCGGTGGCGCCGGTTTTGCCGCAGCGGTTGCACGGTTTGTCGCCGCCGAGCAGGCGGTCAAATTCTTGCGCCACCGCTTCGCGGTGCATGTCCAAGGTGCTGAGAAAGGGGCGGCAGCCGTCGTAGCCCATGGTGCGCGCAATCCATTCCAGATCGTCGTCGCGCGTGGGCAGTACGTGGGTTTGCTGGTCGTCCAGGTACTGGATGCGGTGTTCGACGCGGCGCAAAAACACGTAGGCCCGCGCGAGCGCGTCGGCGGCCTCGGGCGGCATCAGGCCCGCCCGGCTTACGCGCTGCAAGGCTTCCAGCGTGGTGCGGGTGCGCAGTTCAGGAAATTGCCCGCCGCGCACCACTTGCAGCAGTTGCACGGTGAATTCGATTTCGCGGATGCCGCCGCGCGAGAGTTTGACGTCGTTGGCGCGCTCGGGCCGCCCGGCGCTGCGCGCGGCCGCGTGCGCGCGGATTTGGCGGTGCAGCGTGCGCAGCGATTCAAAGACGCTGTAGTCCAGGTATTTGCGGAATACAAAGGGCAGTACCACGCTGCGGATGGCTTGCGCCGAGCCGTTGGCGATCGAGGCCCGCGGCGCGATGACGCGGCTTTTCAACCACGCGAGGCGCTCCCATTCGCGGCCTTGCACGTGCATGTATTGCTGCAAGGCTTCCAGCGAGCACACGCTCGGCCCCGAGTTGCCGTTGGGGCGCAGCGCCAGATCCACGCGAAAGACCAGTCCGTGCTCGGTGGTCTCGCCCACCAGCGCGTAGATCAGCTTGACCGCGCGCGAGAAATATTCGTGCACCGAGATGGCGCCGCCGCCGCCGTCCGGACGGCCCGTGGTTTCGCCGTCTTCGTCGTAGATGTAAATCAGGTCGATGTCGCTGGATACATTGAGTTCGCGCGCGCCCAGCTTGCCCATGCCGACGATCCACAGGTTGGCGCGCTGTTGCCGTTCGGTCATGGGCGCGCCGTGGCGCGCGTCAAGCTGCGCAAAGGCCGCTTGCGCGGCGGCGTCCAGTGCCAGTTCGGCCAGGTCGGTGACGGCGGCGGTCACCATTTGCAGCGGCGCGCCGCATTCGCAGTCCAGCGTGACCAGGCGCTCCATGACCAACTGGCGCAGAATGCGCAGCGCCGCGCCCGTCTCGTGCCCGCGCGCCAGCAAGGTGGCCAGGGTCTGTTGCTGGCTGGCTTTCAGCGGCGCGCCAGGGGGCAACAGGGGCAACTCGTCGGCATAGCGCCGGCGCAGCCGCTGAACCAGGCGCGAGTAATCGGCCATCCCCGCACTGCCTGAACAAAGGGGCGCAATGGCCGGTGTCGGACTCTGGCAATCGGTGCGGGTCATAATTTCTCACTGTCGTATGGGCTTGCGCGGGCCAGCCTGATGTCTTGCCCGCGCCGCCCGCCATCCGTTATCTCTACCGTTGGGCCGCCACACTTGGTCATTCGTTCGCTCAAATTCCTGGCCTTGCTGGCGCGCGCCGCCGCGTGGCTGGCGCTGGCGTCGGGCGCGGCGTTCATGCTGGCCGTGGCCGCGCTGCACTGGCTCATTGTGCCGCGAATCGATGAGTTTCGCCCGCAGTTGCAGGCCTGGGCCACGCGGACGCTGGGGGTTCCGGTGCGCATTGGCGCGATTGAGGCGCGCTCGGGCGGGCTGATTGCCGCCGTCACTTTGCGCGATGTGGTGATTGCCGACGCGCGTGGCAACGTCGGCTTGCGCATCCCCGAGGCGGTGGCCGCCTTTTCCGCGGCGTCGCTGTTGCGCGGTGGTCTGGAGCAACTGGTGCTCGACAAGCCCGAGCTGAGCGCGCGCCGCACAGCCAGCGGGCGCTTCATGGTTGCGGGGTTCGACTTGTCGGGCGACGCCGCAGCGTCGGCTGACACGCGCGCGGCCAACTGGCTGTTCTCGCAACCCGAGCTGGCCGTGCGCGGCGGCCATCTGCGCTGGCAAGACGAGCAGCGCGGCGCGCCCGCTGTCACGCTCAGCGACGTGCAAATCGTGCTGCGCAACAGCCGCCGCACGCACCAGATGCAATTGCAAGCCACGCCGCAGGCGCCCTGGGGCGATCGCTTCACGCTCATCGGGCGCTTTCGCCAGCCACTGCTGTCGCAACACGCGGGCGCGTGGCGCACCTGGCGCGGCCAGGCCTACGCCAGCTTTCCGCGCGTGGACGCGGCGCAATTGCCGCTGCATGTCGATTTGCATGCCGATCTGGGCGCGCAAAGCGGCGCCACGCTGGAGCGCGGCAGCGGCGCGCTGCGCGCCTGGATCGACATTGCGCAGGGCCAGCCCACGCAAGTGGTGGCCGATGTGGCGCTGGGCGCGCTCACCCTGCGCCTGGGCCAGAACCTGACGCCGCTGGACATGAAATATTTGCAGGCGCGCCTGGGTTGGGCGCAAAGCAACGCGCGCACGCTCGTGTGGACGCAGCATCTGCAATTCGAGCAGGCCGATGGCCGCGTTTGGCCCAGCGGCAACGTGCGCCTGCAATGGTGGCGCGCCAGAGCGGCGCAGCAAGCCCAGGCTGGCGGCCAGTTGAGCGGCGAGCAACTCGATGTTGCCGCCATCGCGCAACTGGCGCGCGCGCTGCCATTGGGCGCTGCCGCCGGGCGCGCCGCGCAAGCAGCTGCGGCAGCGCGTGGCCGCATTGAATCGCTGCAACTGCGCTGGAGCGGCGACGCCACTGCGCCCACCGATTGGGGCGTGGACGCCACACTCAAAGGCTTAGAACTGCCGCCCGATTCTGTCGCCCGGGCGCGGCCTTCAGACCACGCGCGGCCCGCCACCAGCGGCCTGGCGCTGCCCGGCGTGCAAGGGGCTGATTTGACCATCAAGGCAGGCCCGGCGGGCGGGCGGCTCACGCTGGACATTCTGGACGGCGCACTGGAATTTCCCGGCGTGTTTGAAGCGCCGCGCATCGCGCTGGACAAACTGGCGGCAGCGGCGCGCTGGACGCTGGCGGGCGACGGGCAAATCGAGGTCAACATCGAGCGCCTGCACGTGCGCAACAGCGATGCCGAAGGCAGCTTCAAAGCCGTCTGGAAAACCGGCCCGGACGCGGCGGCGCGCTTTCCCGGCGCGCTGGACTTGCAGGGCCAGTTCAGCCGCGTCGACGGCGCGCGCGTGCACCGCTACCTGCCGCTGGCCATCACGCGGCAGGCGCGCCATTACGTGCGCGAGGCCATCGTGCAAGGCCAGGCGCGCGACGTTGCCGTGCGCATCCAGGGCAATCTGGACGAAGTGCCCTTTGCCAGCAACCCGGCGCGCGGCCAGTTCCGCATCGCGGGGCGGGCCGCCGATGTGGTCATGGCCTGCGTGCCGCGCGCCCTGCAACCCGCGCACGAGCCGCCATGGCCCGCGCTCACCGGATTGAGCGGCCAATTCATCTTTGAGCGCAACAGCATGCAAATCAAGGACGCGCGCGCCGGAGTGCAAGGCCATCCGGATTGGGAATTCCACAAAATCGAAGCCGGCATTGCCGACCTGCAAAACACCCGCGTCGCCATCCAGGCCGAAGGCCAGGGCATGCTGGCGGCGGCGCTTGGCATTGTGCGCGCCTCGCCGCTGGCTGACCTCACACAACACGCGCTGGACGCCGCCAGCGCCAGCGGCGCCATGCAACTGAAACTGCAAACGCTGCAATTGCCCATTGCCGACATGCGCCACGCGCGCCTCAAAGGCGGCGTCACGTTTTATCGCAACGACATCCAGATGGCCCCGGGCCAACCCAGACTGTCGGGCGTTTACGGGCAAGTGGCGTTTTCAGAAACCGGCTTCAGCCTGAACGATGTGCGCGCGCAGACTTTGGGCGGCGCGGTGCACATCAGCGGCGGCAGCCAAAAGGCTGAGCAGCCAGCGCCAGCGGACTTTGCGCCCATCCAGGTACGGGCCACGGGCACGGCCACGGCCCAGGCCCTGCGCGGCATGACTGATTGGGGACCGCTGGCCGTTTTGGCGCGGCAGGCCACGGGCAGCGCCGCCTACGACGCCACGCTGGCCTTTCGCGGCGGCAACCAGTCAGACATCCAGATCAACAGCGACCTTCATGGCTTGGACTTGACGTTGCCTGAACCGTTCGTCAAACCCGCCGCCCAGAACTGGCCCTTGCGCGTGGACATCCAAAACACCAGCGGGCGCGAGCGCATCCGCGTCAAACTCGCGGAACTTCTGCTGGCCGAATACGAGCGCGATGCAACGCAACCCGCGGCGACGGCGGCGGATGCCCCGCGGCCCGTACTGCGCGGCGCGCTGGGCGTGGGCGCGGCCGCCACCGCAACCTTGCAACTGCCCGCCACGGGCGTGCTGGCGCACGTGGACCTGCCGCACATCAACGCGGACGCCTGGCGCGAAATCACCCAAATCCAAAGCGACGCGGCAGCGGCAAGCGGAGACAGTGGCAGCAGCAACGGTGGCGTGCACGCGGCGGCGGCGGCCATGCGCGACTATTTGCCAGAGCGCATGCTGCTGCGCGCTGACGAACTGCGCATCGAAGGACGCGCGCTGCATCAAATCGAACTCACCGCCACGCGGCAAGGCACCCTCTGGCAGGCCGAAATCGACGCGCGTGAAATGACCGGCCACATCCAGTACAGCGAAGACGGCGCGGGCGCGGTGGTCGCGCGCCTCAAACGCTTGTCGCTGCCGCAAGCCCCGCCGGATAACAACGCCAGCGGCGGCGACAACAGCGCCGCCGGGCTGCTTCAGCCACCGGCCAGCATCCCGGCGCTGGACATCGTGGCCGATGCCTTTGAACTGGGCGGCAAAGACCTGGGGCGGCTGGAACTCAAAGCCATCAACCTGACGCCGCAACGCGCCGCGCGCACCATCCAGGGCGCCCCCGCTGCCAGCGACTGGCATCTGCAAACCCTGCGCCTTGCGGTGCCCGAGGCCAGCTTCAACGCGCGCGGCAAATGGCTTGCGCATGGCGTCGCAGGCAGTGGCGACGGCGCGCCGCCCGCCAGCGCCGCGCGTCGCACCGAACTGGACTTTGAACTGGACGTCCAGAACGCCAGCGCGCTGCTCGCGCGCTTTGGCATGAAAGACGTGCTGCGCCGCGGCAAAGGACAAATTGCTGGCAGCATGGACTGGGCGGGCGCGCCCACCGCCATCCACTACCCGAGCCTGAACGGGCAACTGCACCTGGACGTTGGCGCGGGCCAATTCCTCAAAGCCGAACCGGGCATCGCCAAACTGCTGGGCGTCCTCAGCCTGCAAGCCCTGCCGCGCCGCCTGACGCTGGACTTTCACGACTTGTTCTCCAGCGGCTTTGCCTTCGACTTCGTGCGCGGCGACTTCAGCGTGCAACAAGGCGTGGCGCACACGCGCAACCTGCAAATGAAAGGCGTCAGCGCCGCCGTGCTGATGGAAGGCAGCGCCGACATCGTGGCCGAAACGCAGGACTTGCGCGTACTGGTGGCCCCTGAAATCGACGCCGGAGGCGCCGCGCTGGCCGCCACGGCCATCAGCCCGGCACTGGGAATCGGCGCATTCCTGGCGCAACTGGTCCTCAAGAAACCGCTCTCTGAAGCGGCCACGCGCGAATTCCACATCACCGGCGCGTGGGACGACCCGCACGTGCGCGCCGTGCAAGCGGGCGACGCCGGATCGCTGCGCCCCAAACCGGCCGCCTCCGCCGCGCCCACGCCGCCTGCGTCATTGCCCGCGCAAGCCAGCGCGCGGTCATCTGCCTTTCATCCTGGGCACGCAAGGCAAGCAAGCGAAAGCGGTGCACAGTGAAGGTGAAGCAAACGCTTGGCCTGAAGCGGCCACTGCCAGCCATGGCTGGCGCGCCTTGTTTGCCGGGCCGGGCGTCGCGTGGTTTGCGCATGGGTTCATGACTGGGGTGGGATATGGCCGATTCATTTTTTGTCAATATCACCGCGCGCTTGCCCGATGCGCTTGGGCCAGATGCGGTCAGGATCATCGATTATGTCCTGGGCGAAGGGGAGCGCGCGCCGGAGGCATTTCCGGATCATGTGTTCTTCACGTTCAACGGGCATTCTGTCCCCCGGTACCATGGATTTTATGGCCTGGGGGCGGATCGCTACAGGTTTTCGCTTTCAAGAATCAAAGGGTTTGGCTATTATTTGCAGGTGTCTATTTTTGCGCTCAAGGGAGTTGACGGGTACCACAGGTTTTTGCTGTTCCTGGACTGGCTGGCGCGTCTTGGCGTTGCCGATCAGGTGCTGGGCTGTGCGGGTGTTGTGAATCACATGGATGCCGTGGATTTGATTGTGTGCAAAAACGGGATGCTGTATGTCGATCCCAAAAAAGGTTTTTCTGACACGTGCCAGCCGGTAAATGCTGGGTGACGGGTTCAATTTTTAA
>JAISNB010000038.1 GCA_031276435.1 Burkholderiaceae bacterium
GCGATGGACTGGGCCAACCTGGGCTGGCAGCTTGGCTGCGGCGCTGGCTGGCTCAGCCCCCGCGCCATGCAGGAAATGGCGCTGGACAACGTGATGACGGCATTCACCTCCACACTGGATGTGGCCGCCAGCAGCGTGCGCCCCGTCAGCGAGCGGGTCGAAAAAAACGCCCGGCGCCTGGCGCGCACCCCGCTGCGGCGCGCGCAGCGCAAAAACGCCGCGCCAGCCGCCGCTCCCGGCGCTTGACCTTCGATTGCCGCATCGCCGCGCTCCCCGCAATGGCGGAGAAACGCGCCGCGAACAAAGTGGGGGAGCATCCCGCTTTCCCATGAAAACGAACGGGGGCAAGAGGCTCCCACGGCATTGCGCGGAGCGAGCCGAAAACTGAAGCAATGCGCTTCTTCTGCACCCGTCATTGCGAGCGTAGCGAAGCAATCCATGAACCGCATGAATTGTCGCGCGGCTTTACGCCTTGCCATGGCCGCTTTCTTGGGCAGCGCCCCTTTCCGTTTGCCGCCCCTCGCCAGGCGCTTCGCGCCACCTTTTGCCCAAGGGTGATACGCGCTGCCTCTGCTTTACTCTTAGGCATAGGTATCTACACAGCAGGCAGATATTCTGGGAGCGTGGGCATCCTGCCCGCTGGTTTCTCTTGTGCGCTTCCCCGTGCGACCGTGTAGGGGCGGGTTTCAAACCCGCCCCTGCAGAGAAGATGGCGCTTGCCGCCTGCGACAACCCCTGCGGGCCGTGGGCACGTACCCAGAAAAAAGGCGTCCCCGTGCAAACGCCGCATGGATTGCCACGTGCCCGGCGGCCCTCGCAATGACGATGGTTTGGACATTCGGTTTGCTATTGCAACCACAGATCACCTCGTCGTCATTGCGAGGAGAGAAGCGAAACGACATGGCAATCCATCCGACCTTTCATTTGGTGCCATCCTTCCCGCATGCATCGACCCCCGCCTTCCTCTCTCCCTCAAAGGGACAGAAGTGCCCCGAAGGGGCGAGAGAGGGTGAGTGCAACACTGATTCAGGCACCGCGCTTTGCATGGCAGAACCCCTTACCCGGCGCTTCGCGCCACCCTCTCCCCCAAGGCGAGGGTAAAGAATACAAATGTGCCGCGCTTGCCCAAGGGGGCACGCGCACTGGAGAGAGTCTCTCCCTTTGTTCCCCGTCATTGCGAGCAGTGTTGCGATGCGGCAATCCATGCAACGGTTGAGCTTCTCGAAACGTCGGAGCAGATTGCAAGACTGCAACTGGATTGCCACGCGCCCTGCGTGCACTCGCGATGACGATGGTTTGGGCGTGGCGCTTTGATACTTAAACGCAACACTGTGCGCCAATCCAGCGGCCAAAAGTGTGACTTATTCCTCATTTTTGGCTTTTTTCTTTGGCCGCCCGCTTGGAAAGTGTTGCGGCCTCTGTTACGCTCCCCCATTAACGCGGCGCGTTGCTTTCCCAGCGCGGCGCGTTGCTTTCCCAGCGCGGCGCGTTGCTCTGTTCAACGATGCTCACGACTGAGGAATTTATGAACCCGAAACCCACCCTCTTGCGGCGCGGCTTGCTTGCAGCAACCGTTGCCTGCGCGGCTTTGAGCGTTGCCGCCGCTCCCGCGCACGCCGCCATTTCCATCACAGACGCAGACGAAGATTCTTTCCGCTACGCCAATGCGCCCGGATGGACGACGATCCTTGGAACAGGTGCCTGGAAGCCTGTTTTGACTGCTGGCAGCATCGATCCCCCAACCAATGGCTGGCTGCGGTTGACAGAGCCTGCCCCCTATCATGCTGGAACAGCCGTTTACAACACCGCTTTTTCGTCCGCCGAAGGCTTGCAAATCACCTTTGATTACGCCTCTTATGGCAACAACCCCAACAACGGCGATGGCATGACGTTCTACCTCATCGATGGCAGTACCGCCACTCCCACTTTGGGCTATCACTCCGCCACTCTGGGCTATACATTGGCGTTGCCAACGATGCTCGGCGTGACCAATGGCTATGTGGGCATCGGGCTGGATGAGTATGGCGGTTTCTCCGCCCTGCCTCACCTGGGTCAGGGTTGCGCTGTTGCTTGCAGTCTAAGCAGGAAACCCCAGAGCGTGGCTGTGCGCGGCGCGGGCAGTCTTGACAAAGGCTTCCCCTTATTGGCCTCGGTTTCCCTGCCCAACGACTTCCCGGCTTTGGGACAAATTTCAACAGCCCAAGCCGACCGTTCAGACGCGCGCACTGTGCGCATTACCATTTCTCCCGTGACACCCGCTGCGCCTTATCCCAAAATCACGGTAGAGATCATCGATCCCAACACGGGCAATTTTGTAACCGTAATCGATGCACTGGACTTGTCCAACAACGGCCCGGTACCCAAGACGTTCAAGATGGGCTTTAGCGCGGCTTCGGGCGGCGGCCTGCGCAGCTATCACGAGGTGCGCATCAGAAGCGCGAGAACGCTCGTCAGCGCCGTTCCCACAGTTGGGCAAAGCACACTGGGCGCGTTGGCGGTGCTGCTGGCGCTGTTGGCCCTGCCCGCGCTGCGCTGGCGCATCAGGAATTAAGGTAAGGGGTTCGCCAACGCGCCCAGTGTGCTTCTTGGGCGAGCGTACCAAAGCGCGGTTTGCGCCGCGCGGCCCCCCTCACCCCACCCATTTCCCAAAAAAGACGCGCCGCACATGTGCGCAATGTGTGGCGTGCAGGCTGCAGGGTCAGGGAAATCCCCGAGCGTCAAACCGGCTTCGGTGGCACAATCGCTGTGCGAAACCACTGGCCCTTCCAAAAGCCCAAGTCGCATCCGCCATCCGGTTCAGCCGGGGCCGCGGGAGGTCAATTTCACCAATCTCACGACTCCCTGAAGGGGAGTAGAGGCTAGCGATCATGAGCGAACCACGCTCCGTTTACGATACCTACAAGGGCAATACGTACCTCTTTGGCGGCAACGCGCCATACGTCGAGGAGATGTACGAAAACTACCTTGCCAATCCGGGCAGTGTGCCCGATAGCTGGCGCAGCTACTTCGACGCGCTGCAACACGTTCCGGCGCTCGACGGCAGCCAGGCGCGCGATGTGCCGCACCAGCCTGTTATCAACGCCTTTGCCGAGTTGGCCAAGCAAGGTCCGAGCCGCGCGCTGGCGCCTTCGGGTGCCGATTCGGAGATGGGGCGCAAGCGCACCGCCGCGCAGCAGCTGATTGCCGCGCACCGCAATCTGGGGGCGCGCTGGGCCAATCTTGATCCGCTCAACCGCACCGAGCGTCCCGACATTCCCGAGCTGGAACCGGCTTTCTACGGCTTTGCCGACGCCGATCTGGAGACCGTGTTCAACACCAGCAACACGTTCTTCGGCAAAGACACCATGACGCTGCGCGATTTGCACAACGCGCTGCGCGAAACCTATTGCGGCACCATTGGTGCCGAGTACATGTACATCACCGATCAGGTTGAAAAACGGTGGTGGCAGCAAAAGCTGGAAGGCGCGCGCACCAATCCGCAACTGACGGCCGAGCAGAAAAAACACGTGCTCGAACGCCTGACCGCCGCCGAGGGGCTGGAGCGTTTTTTGCACACCAAATACGTGGGGCAAAAGCGTTTTTCGCTCGAAGGGGGCGAGAGTTTCATCGTCGCCATGGACGAGCTGATCAACCAGGCGGGCATTGCTGGCGTGCAGGAGATCGTGATCGGCATGGCGCACCGCGGTCGCCTCAATGTGCTGGTCAACACCCTGGGCAAGTCGCCCTCGATGCTGTTTGCCGAGTTCGACCACACCGCGCCTGAAGACCTGCCCAGTGGCGACGTCAAATACCACCAGGGCTTCATCAGCGACGTGTCCACGCCCGGCGGCCCCGTGCATTTGAGCCTGGCATTCAATCCCTCGCACCTTGAAATCGTCAACCCCGTGGTGGAAGGCAGTGTGCGTGCGCGCCAGGATCGCCGCGGCGACAAGGAGGGCGATTCCGTGCTGCCCGTGCTGGTGCACGGCGACGCGGCCTTTGCCGGTCAGGGCGTGGTGATGGAAACGCTGGCGCTGTCGGCCACGCGCGGCTATTACACGGGCGGCACGGTGCACATCGTCATCAACAACCAGATTGGCTTTACCACCAGCGATCCGCGCGACACGCGCTCGACCCTGTACTGCACCGATGTGGTCAAAATGATCGAGGCGCCGGTGCTGCACGTCAACGGCGACGACCCCGAAGCCGTGGTGCTGTGCACGCAACTGGCGCTGCAATACCGGCAGGAATTCAACAAGGATGTGGTGGTCGACATCATCTGCTACCGCAAGCTCGGGCACAACGAGCAGGACACCCCCATGCTCACGCAGCCGCTGATGTACAAGAAAATCGCGGAGCATCCGGGCACGCGCAAGCTGTATGCCGACAAGCTGGCCGCGCAAGGCCTGGGCGAGACGCTTGGCGACGACATGGTGGCCGCCTACCGCGCCGCCATGGATGCCGGACGCCACACCACCGATCCCGTGCTCATCAACCTCAAGAGCAAGTACGCGATCGACTGGAGCCTTTACGTCAACGCCAAGTGGACGGACACCGCCGACAGCGCCATTCCGCTGACCGAGTGGAAGCGGCTGGCCGAGCGCATCACCACCGTGCCCGAAGGCTTCAGCGTGCATCCGCTGGTCAAGCGCGTGCTCGAAGACCGCGCCGCCATGGGGCGTGGCGAAATCAATGTGGACTGGGGCATGGGCGAGCACATGGCCTTTGCCTCGCTGGTGGCCGCAGGCTATCCGGTGCGCCTGTCGGGCGAGGACTGCGGGCGCGGCACCTTCACGCACCGCCACGCCGTGCTGCACGACCAGCGGCGCGAGAAATGGGACGAGGGCAACTTCATCCCGCTGCAGCACGTCTCCGACAAGCAGGCGCAGTTCACCGTCATCGACTCCATCCTCTCTGAAGAAGCGGTGCTGGGCTTTGAATACGGCTATGCGTCGAGCGACCCCAACTCGCTGGTCATCTGGGAAGCGCAGTTTGGCGATTTCGTCAACGGCGCGCAGGTGCTGATCGACCAGTTCATCGCCTCGGGCGAGGTCAAGTGGGGGCGCGTCAACGGCGTCACGCTGATGCTGCCGCACGGCTACGAGGGGCAGGGGCCGGAGCACTCGTCGGCGCGGCTCGAACGCTTCATGCAACTGTCGGCCGACCTGAACATGCAGGTGGTGCAGCCCACCACCGCCAGCCAGATCTTCCACGTGCTGCGCCGGCAAATGATCCGCGACCTGCGCAAGCCGCTGGTCATCATGACGCCCAAGTCGCTGCTGCGCAACAAGGACGCCACATCGCCGCTGTCGGAATTCACCAAGGGCAGCGGCTTCCAGACCGTGATCGGCGATCAGGGCGATCTCGACGCCGCCAAGGTCAAGCGCGTGGTGGTCTGCTCGGGCAAGGTCTATTACGATCTGGTCAAAAAGCGCGCCGAAAAAGAGGTTGACGACGTTGCCATCCTGCGCATCGAGCAGCTTTATCCGTTTCCGCACAAGGTCTTCGCCGCCGAACTGCGCAAATACCCCAACGCCACCGAAATCGTCTGGTGCCAGGACGAGCCGCAAAACCAGGGCGCATGGTTCTTCGTGCAGCACTACATCCATGAAAACATGCTGGCCGACCAGAAACTCGGTTATGCCGGGCGCCAGGCGTCGGCCTCGCCCGCGGTGGGCTATGCCCACCTGCATCAGGAGCAGCAAAAGGCGCTGGTCAATGCGGCCTTCACGCGCCTCAAAGGCTTTGTGTTGCGCAAGTGAGCCTTTGCTCCCTAGCTGCCTGAAGAAACCACAGCAAATCCCTATTGAAAGAATTGAGAGAAAAATGGCCATCGTTGATGTCAAAGTGCCGCAGCTTTCAGAATCCGTGGCGGAAGCCACGCTGCTGCAATGGAAGAAAAAAGCCGGGGAAGCCGTCAAGGTTGACGAAATCCTCATCGAAATCGAAACCGACAAAGTGGTGCTCGAAGTGCCCGCGCCCTCCGCTGGCGTACTGAGCGAAATCGTGCAGGCCGACGGCGCCACGGTCATTGCCGATCAACTGATCGCGCGCATCGATACCGAAGCCGCGGCGGGCAGCGTCGCGCCCGGCGCGCCCGCATCGGCAGTGCCAGCGGCGGCCCCTGTCGCCGCAGCGGCTGCGGCAGGCGCAAGCAGCAGCGCCAAAGCCGGCATTGCCATGCCAGCAGCAGCCAAGCTCATGGCCGACAACCACCTGGCCGCAGGCTCCGTGGCTGGCACCGGCAAGGATGGCCGCGTGACCAAGGGCGATGTGCTGGGCGCGCTCCAGTCGGGCGCCTCTGGCGCTGGCGTCGCCGCGGCGGCGACGGCGCAAATTCCCACCGGCGTACCCGTCAAAATGCTGCCGCAAGTTGTCGCTCCGGCATCTGAAAGCCTGGAAGGCCGCCCCGAGCAGCGCGTGCCCATGACGCGCCTGCGCGCGCGCATTGCCGAGCGCCTGTTGCAGTCGCAAGCCAGCAGCGCCATCCTCACCACCTTCAACGAGGTGAACATGGCCCCCGTGATGGCACTGCGCAAGAAATTCCAGGACAGCTTTACCCAGGCGCATGGCGTCAAGCTCGGCTTCATGAGCTTTTTCGTCAAGGCCGCGGTGCACGCGCTCAAGAAATACCCGGTGCTCAACGCCAGCGTGGACGGCAACGACATCGTTTACCACGGCTATTTCGACATCGGCATCGCCGTGGGCAGCCCGCGCGGGCTGGTGGTGCCCATTTTGCGCAATGCCGACCAAATGAGCTTTGCCGACATAGAGAAAAAAATCGCCGAATTCGGCCAGAAGGCGCAGGGCGGCAAGCTCGGCATCGAAGAGATGACTGGCGGCACCTTCTCCATCTCCAACGGCGGCACCTTTGGCTCCATGATGTCCACGCCCATCATCAACCCGCCGCAAAGCGCCATTCTGGGCGTGCACGCCACCAAGGATCGTGCCGTGGTGGAAAACGGGCAAGTCGTCGTGCGCCCCATGAACTACCTGGCCATGAGCTACGACCACCGCATCATCGACGGCCGCGAGGCCGTGCTGGGCCTGGTCGCCATGAAAGAGGCGCTGGAAGACCCGGCGCGCCTGCTGTTTGATATTTGATGCGCGGCGGCCCGCCAGCCTGGCGCGGGCGGGCGCGCTGCTTTCGGCTCCGCCGCCGGGCCATGCCTGCCGCCGCCAGATGGCGCGGCGCATGGCTGGGTGAGGGGCACGTGCGAATTAACTGAGGAATCCGTTTTATGTCCAAGAATTTTGATTTGATCGTCATCGGCGCTGGCCCCGGCGGCTACATTGCCGCCATCCGCGCGGCCCAACTGGGACTGAGCGTGGCCTGCGTGGATGAATGGAGCAGCGCCGACGGCAAACCCGCGCCGGGCGGCACCTGCACCAACGTAGGCTGCATTCCGAGCAAGGCACTGCTACAAAGTTCAGAGCATTATGAGCAGGCAGAAAAGCATTTTGAAGAGCACGGCATCAGTGTGGGCGGCCTCAAAATAAACGTTGGCCAGATGATCTCGCGCAAGGACGCCGTGGTCAGGCAGAACAACGAAGGCATCCTGTACCTGTTCAAGAAAAACAAGGTCACGTTCTTCCACGGTCGCGGCGCGTTTGTCAAGGCCGTGGATGGCGGCTACGAAATCGCCGTCACCGGCAAGCAAGCCGAAACCCTGACGGGCAAGCAAATCGTGCTGGCCACCGGCTCGCGCGCGCGGCCCTTGCCGGGCGTGGCGTTTGACGAGTCGAGCATTTTGTCCAACGACGGCGCCTTGCGCATTGGCAGCGTACCCAAAAAGCTGGCGCTGATCGGCTCCGGCGTGATTGGCCTGGAAATGGGCAGTGTGTGGCGTCGCCTGGGCGCTGAAGTCACCATTCTGGAGGCGCTGCCCGCGTTCCTGGGCGCCGTGGACGAGCAAATCGCCAAAGAGGCGCGCAAGGCGTTCGACAAGCAGGGCCTCAAGATCGAGCTTGGCGTGCAGGTGGGCGAGATCAAAAAGAGCAAGAAAGGCGTGAGCATTGCCTACACCAGCGCCAAGGGCGAAGCGCAAACGCTGGATGCCGACAAGCTCATCGTCTCCATTGGCCGCATTCCCAACACCGAGGGGCTGAACGCCGAGGCCGTGGGCCTCCAACTGGGCGAGCGCGGCGACATCGTGGTGGACGATTTGTGCCGCACCAACCTGCCAGGCGTCTGGGCCATTGGCGACGTGGTGCGCGGCCCCATGCTGGCGCACAAGGCCGAAGAAGAAGGCGTGGCCGTGGCCGAGCGGCTGGCCGGCCAGCACGGGCATGTGGACTTCAACCTGATTCCTTGGGTCATCTACACCAGCCCCGAGATTGCCTGGGTCGGAAAAACCGAGCAGCAACTCAAGGCCGAAGGCGCGAAATACAAGGCAGGCTCGTTCCCGTTTCTGGCCAACGGGCGCGCGCGCGCGCTGGGCGACACCACTGGCCTGGTCAAAATCCTGGCCGACGCCGCCACCGATGAAATCCTGGGCGTGCACATTGTTGGCCCCATGGCCAGCGAACTGGTGGCCGAGGCCTGCGTGGCCATGGCTTTTCGCGCTTCCAGCGAGGACATTGCCCGCATCTGCCATGCGCACCCCACCCTGGGCGAATCCACCAAGGAAGCCGCGCTGGCCGTGGACAAGCGCACGCTCAACTTCTGAACGCGCGCGCGCCGCGCGCCCATCCAGAGAGAGAGCAGGCCATCCCCATCGATCCGACCGCTTTTGCCAAACCAGCGCATGTCCTCCAGTGTCCACGCGATTTACCTTGCCCGCCTCAAGGAGATGGGCTACCAGAGCGACCCGGCGCAAGAGCGCGCCGTGGCCGCGCTGGAGCGTTGCGCCAGCGAATGGGCGGCCTACAAGCGCAAGCGATCGGGCCGTCTCAAGAAGCTGATTCACCGGCCCGACATTCCGCGCGGCGTGTACATGCATGGCGGCGTAGGGCGCGGCAAGAGCTTTCTCATGGACTGCTTCATGCAGGCCGTGCCCATCCAGCGCAAGACGCGCCTGCACTTTCATGAATTCATGCGCGAAGTGCACCGTGAACTGACGACCCTGCAAGGCACCGTGAACCCGCTGGACGAACTGGGCCGGCGCATGGCCAGGCGCTTCAAGCTCATCTGCTTTGACGAGTTCCACGTGGCCGACGTGACCGATGCCATGATCCTGCACCGCCTGCTGGCGGCGCTGTTCGACAACGGCGTGGGCTTTGTGACCACCAGCAACTTCAGGCCGGACGACTTGTACCCCGACGGCCTGCACCGCGACCGCATCCTGCCCGCCATTGCCTTGCTCAACGCGCGCATGCAAGTGGTCAACGTGGACAACGGCACGGATTACCGGCGGCGCGCGCTCGATCAGATCGAGGTCTACCACTGCCCGTCGGGCGCGGCGGCCGACGCGGCGCTGCAAGCGGCATTCGAGCAACTGGCCGATGGGCCGGACGAAGACCCGGTGCTGCGCATCGAGGCGCGCGACATCCGTGCCCGGCGGCGCGCTGGCGGCGTGGTCTGGTTCGACTTTGCCGCGCTGTGCGGCAGCCCGCGCTCGCAAAACGATTATCTGGAACTGGCCACCCGCTTTGACGCGGTGCTGCTGTCCAATGTGCCGCAAATGTCGGCGCGGCAGGCTTCCGAGGCGCGCCGCTTCACCTGGCTGGTGGACGTGCTCTACGACCGGCACGTGCATCTGGTTTTGTCAGCCGCCGTCGCGCCCGAGCAGCTTTATGTGCAAGGGGCGCTGGCGCACGAGTTTTCGCGCACGGTCTCGCGGCTGGTGGAAATGCAGTCGGCAGAGTACCTTGCGCTCGGGCGGCGCAACGTGGATACCCGGCTCACATGAAAAACACCCGGGCCTTGCTGTGGATGGTGTGCGCCGCCGCCTGCGCGCCAGCGGCTTTGGCAGCGCAGCCAGAGCCAGCCGCCGCCGACGGGCAGCAGCCGCCACCGTTTTCCGCGTCCCAAATGGCGCAGGAGAAGGCGCGCATCGCGCAGGGCAGGCAGGCCGCGCAGGCGCGCTATGCCGAGGCCGAAAAGCAGTGCTGGCAAAAATTTGCGGTCAACGACTGTTTGCGCAAGGCCCGGCTGGAAAGGCGCGCGCAACTCGATGTGCTGCGCCAGCAGGAATGGGCGCTGGACGATCTGGAACGCGCCGCGCGTGCCGACGCGCGCCAGCGCGCCTTGCGGGCCAAACAACTTGAGGCGGGCGGCGCTGCTGACGCCCCTTGAATCCCGCGGCGCGCGCCCTTGATCCGCGCCAGCCGCATCAGCCGCCGCCGGGCGGCCTGTCTGCTACCACGATGTGATGTGCGGTGGTTCAGGCTCTTCTTCTTCTTCGAGCGCGTCCACCTTCACGATGGCCAGTGACATGTTGTCACCCGAGCCTTGGGCGCGCAGGCGCGCTTTTTCGATCAGGAACACGCTGGCTTCGCGCGGCGGCAGCGCGTTGAGCACCGACGCCAGCTCTTCCGTGGTGAAGTAGTGCCAGATGCCGTCGCTGCACGCCAGAATGAAGTCGCCCGGCTGAAGCTGGGGGATGAAGTGCAAATCCAGCGTGGGATCGTGTTCCATGCCCAGGCAACTGGTCAGCACATTGGACTTGGGGTGGGTTTCCGCCTCTTCGGGCGAAATCTCGCCGTTTTGCACCAGCGTTTGCACATACGAGTGATCCACCGTGCGGTGCACCAGTGTGCTGCCGTGGAAGTGGTAGATGCGCGAGTCGCCGCAATGAATCCAGTGGCAACCGCCGCCGGGGCCAATCAGGAAAGCCGCAATGGTGCTGTGCGGCTCCTGCTCGGCTGACAGCGCGGTCAGCCGGATCACCAGATGCGCCTCTTGCCCGATTTGTTGCAGCAGGACGGCGGCGTCCTCGTTTTCTGGCACGAAGCGGTCAAACAACTGGCGCGCCGTCATCAGCACCTGATCCGATGCCTTGCGCCCGCCCGTGCGTCCGCCCATGCCGTCGGCCACCACGCCAAGCACGCAGCCGGACACGCGCCGGTGCGTCAGCAGCGTCACCTGGTCTTGCTGGTGGTCGCGGTCGCCCCGGTGCAGCCCGGTGGCGGCGCTCAATCGATAGCCATTTTTCATAACCGTCAAGTATGCACTGAAATTTTCACGCACCACTGGCGCGCACCTGTGATACATGACAATGGCGGCATGCAACATGACGAGCGCGCGGCAGCAGCCGACCGGGTTGAAGCGGCGTTTTCCGATACCGGCCCCCTGGCCGGGGCCGACGCTGGTTTTCACGCGCGCCCCGGACAACTGGCCATGGCCCATGCCGTGGCCCGGCGCATTGCCACAGGCGGCGCGCTGGTGGTCGAGGCCGCCACCGGCGTGGGCAAAACCTTCGCCTACCTGGTTCCGGCCCTGTTGTCGGGCGAGCGCGTGCTCGTATCCACCGCCACCAAGACCTTGCAGGATCAGCTTTTCGGGCGCGATCTGCCGCGCCTGACGCGCGCCTTGCACCTGCCCGTGCGCGCCGCACTGCTCAAGGGGCGCGGCAGCTATTTGTGCCTGCATCGCCTGGAAATGGCGCGCCAGCAACTGCCGCACACCGACCGCGCTGCGCTGGAGACGCTGGCGCGCGTGGAACGCTGGGCGCTGACAACGCGCGCGGGCGACCTGGCCGAACTGCCGCAGCTTGACGAGCGATCGCCCGTCATCGCGCTGGTCACCTCGACGCGCGAAAACTGCCTGGGCGGCGACTGCCCCAAACACCGCGAATGCCACGTCAACCTGGCGCGGCGCGAGGCCATGGCCGCTGATCTGGTGGTCATCAACCACCACCTGTTCTTTGCCGACCTGGCGCTCAGGGAAACCGGCATGGCCGAACTGCTGCCCACCGTGCGCGTCGCCATTTTTGACGAGGCGCACCAACTCAACGAAATCGGCGTGCGCTTCCTGGGACTGGTGGTCAGCACCGGCCAGATGTTCGATCTGGCGCGCGATCTGCTTGCCGCCGGTTTGCGGCACGCGCGCGGGCTGGCCGACTGGCCGCACCTGGCCGCGCAACTGGAAACCGCGGCGCGCCAGTTTCGCCTGAGCGCCCAGGCGCAACCAGCGGGTGCGCGCGCGCGCTGGGTGGACGCCGTGCCCGAAGGCGTGGACGCCCCGCTCTGGCAGGCCGGATGCGGGCAACTGCAAACCGCTTGCGACGCGCTCGGGCGGGCGCTGGACACCGTGAGCGAACTGGCGCCCGACTTCGCGCGCCTGCAAGAGCGCGTGCACACCTTGCGCGCGCGCCTTGCGCACTTTGCGCGGCCAGCCGACGCGGACATGGTGCGCTGGCTGGACGCGGGGTTCCAGCTTCGGCTGGTGGAGTCGCCCCTGGACATTGCCGATGCCATGCGCCAGCAACTGCCGGGGCTTGTACCCGACGCGGCGGACAGCGCGGTGGCTGACGCGCCGCCCGCCGGGCGCGGGCCAGCCTGGATATTCGTCTCGGCCACGCTGGGCGATGACGATCGGCTGTCGTGGTTCACACAACCTTGCGGCCTGCAACAGGCCGAAGTACTGCGCGTGGGAAGCGCGTTTGACTTTGCGCACCAGGCCGCGCTGTACGTACCCGCGCAACTGCCCAAACCGGCTGATGCGCGGCACAGCGAAGAAGTGGCGCTGCTGGTGGCGCGCGCCGCTGAAACACTGGGCGGGCGCACGCTGGTGCTAACCACCACGCTGCGCGCGTTGCGCGCCATCGGGCAAATCCTGGCCGAGCGGCTGGCCTCGCGCCACGGCATCGAAGTGCTGGTACAAGGCGCGCTGCCCAAGCGCGCCCTGATCGAGCGCTTCCGGCAGGAAGCGGGCCACAACAAGGGCTGCGTGCTGGTGGCATCGGCCTCGTTCTGGGAAGGCGTAGACGTGCCGGGCGACGCGCTGCAACTGGTGGTCATCGACAAACTGCCCTTTCCCCCGCCGGGCGATCCGCTGGTGCAAGCGCGCTGCCAGCGTCTGGAAGCCCAGGGGCGCAGCGGCTTTGCGGACTACTCGGTTCCAGAAGCCGCCGTGGCGCTCAAGCAGGGCGCGGGGCGTTTGATCCGCAGCGAAACCGATACCGGCGTGCTGGTCATCTGCGACACGCGGCTGCTGCAAATGGGCTACGGCAGGCGCTTGCTGGCGGCGCTGCCGCCCATGCGGCGCTTGCCGGACGCGGCGGCGTTTGACGCGGCCTTGCACGCCCTGGCCGCCGGGCGCGCCGCTTGAACGGGAAACAGCCAGCGCGCGCGCCGTTTTGATGCAAAAACACCACAACGCGGGCCGGATTTGTGTTATTTAGTTCGCATTGGCGATCCATCCGGGGGCCAGCGGCCTCGCAAAAATCAGGCGCCACTGTTACGCTCCACATTACAGCGCGTCGCGTTGCTCTCTTGTAGCGCGTCGCGTTGCTCCTGTTCCAAAGGAAGGTAACGACGATGCACACGACGACTGAAGACACCCAGAACCCAAAGTCAACATCACGCCTGCGGCGCCGCTGCCGCCTGCCGCTTGTGGCAACCACCGCCGTGGCCTGTGCCGCAGCCGCGCTGACCGCTTGCGG
>JAISNB010000109.1 GCA_031276435.1 Burkholderiaceae bacterium
ATCAACTGCGCTTTGTCTTGCAGCAGTTGGTAGTCGAATGCGTCGTGGTCGGTGGCGAGTACCAGGCAGTCGTGGCGGGCGATGTTTTCGGGCGTGAGGGCGAGCGATTGCAGGTCGAAGTGGTAGTCGCGTTTGTGCGGAAAGACTGGCACGTGCGGGTCGCTGTACGCGATGGTCGCGCCTTTGGTTTGCAGCAGGTCCATGATCTCGACGGCGGGGGATTCGCGCGTGTCGTCGATGTTTTTCTTGTAGGCCAGGCCCAGCACAAGAATGCGGCTGCCTTTGATGGCTTTGCCGCGTTCGTTGAGGGCGTCGGCCACTTTGCCCGCCACCCATTCGGGCATGTGGTGGTTGATTTCGCCAGCCAGTTCGATGAAGCGCGTGTTTACACCGTATTCACGGGCCTTCCAGGTCAGGTAAAAGGGGTCGATGGGGATGCAGTGGCCGCCCAGGCCGGGGCCGGGCCAGTAGGGCACAAAGCCGAAGGGCTTGGTGGCGGCGGCCCGGATGACTTCATGGATGTTGATGCCCATGCGGTCGGCCACGATTTTCATTTCGTTGACCAGTCCGATGTTGACGCAGCGGTGGATGTTTTCCAGCAGTTTGGTCATTTCGGCGGCGCGGGTGCTGCTGACGGGCACCATGGTCTGGATGGCGTGCTGGTACAGCGCCAAGCCAAGCCTCTGGCAGCTTGGGGTCATACCGCCAATGACTTTGGGGATGTCCTTGGTGCCGTAGTCGGGGTTGCCCGGGTCTTCGCGCTCGGGCGAGAACACCAGGGCGCAGTTCTGGCCCGCGATCAGTCCGCGGCTTTGCAGGCGCGGGGCCAGTATTTCGTCGGTGGTGCCGGGCCAGGTGGTGCTCTCCAGGCTCATGATCTGGCCTTCGCGCATGTGGGGCAGCGCGGCGTCAACCGTGTTGAGGATGAAGCTCAGGTCAGGCTCGCGGTGCGCGTCCAGCGGGGTGGGCACGCACAGGATGAGCGCGTCCACCTCGGGCGTGCGGGCAAAGTCGCTGGTGGCCTGCATGCCTTGCTGGCGCGCGGCCTGGATCAAATCGGGGGTGATGCGCTCGATGTAGCTTTGGCCCTGGTTGAGCCGCTCGACCTTGGTCTGGTCGATGTCAAAGCCGATGACCTGGATGCCGACTTCGGCAAAGCGCAGCGCCAGCGGCAGGCCCACGTAGCCCATGCCATAGATGCCGACGACGGCGGATTTGTCGGCGATGCGCCGCGCGAGCTGGGCGAGCGACGGCGATGGATGCGGCAAGCTGGATGTCATGTGCGATGTAACCTCTCTGGCAAACCATGCGCCCGGCCAAAACCGCGCGCTGGCAGCAACCGGAGCGCCCGCAACGGCGGTGCGCATGGCCTTGTCAGGCCAATGCCCGCACGCGCTTTGGCGGCTCCCTGTTGTTTTTGATTCTAGCGCCTCAATGGCCGCTTTCATCCCGCGCTTGCGCGGGCGCGGTTTTTTGCTGGCGCATGCGCTGTGTGTTTTGCGCGCAAATTCGCGCCCATGGTTGCCACTGGCGCGCCAGTGGCAAAAAGCGGAGCGCTCGCCCATAATGGCGGCCCCATGCCTGCTTTTTCCCGCCCCCTTGCGCGCCATCGCGTCGTTGTCGGCCTGTCCGGCGGCGTGGATTCGGCCGTCAGCGCCTGGTTGCTCAAACGCCAGGGGCATGAGGTGGTGGGCATCTTCATGAAGAACTGGGAAGATGACGACGATGGCGCGTACTGCGCGGCCAACGCCGATTTCGTCGATGCCGCCGCCGTGGCCGATGTGCTGGGCATAGAGATCGAGCACGTCAATTTCGCGGCCGAGTACAAAGAGCGCGTGTTTGCCGAATTTCTGCGCGAGTACCAGGCCGGGCGCACGCCCAATCCCGATGTGTTGTGCAATGCCGAGATCAAGTTCAAGGCCTTTCTGGAGCACGCCATGCGCCTGGGCGCCGACAAGATTGCCACCGGACATTACGCGCGCGTGCGCGGCGTGCCCGCGGCAGCCGGCGACGCAAGCGAGCGCCACGAGCTGCTCAAGGGGCTGGATCCGGCCAAGGATCAAAGCTATTTCCTGCACCGGCTCAACCAGGCGCAACTGGCCCGGGCCGTGTTTCCCGTGGGCGATCTGCGCAAGAGCGAGGTGCGCCGCATGGCCGAGGAAATCGGTTTGCCCAACGCAAAAAAGAAGGATTCGACGGGCATTTGCTTTATTGGCGAGCGGCCATTCCGGGAGTTTCTGGGCCGCTACCTGTCCAGCCAGCCGGGGCCTGTGCTGGATGAGCGCGGGCGTCAGATTGGCCAGCACATGGGCCTGAGTTTCTACACCCTGGGCCAGCGCCAGGGTTTGGGCATTGGTGGCATCAAGGACAAGGACGCGGGGCGCGGCGGCGGCAACCACGCGCCGTGGTTTGTCGCGCGCAAAGACCCGGCCAGCAACGCCTTGTATGTGGTGCAGGGGCATGACCACCCGTGGCTGCTGTCGCAAGCCCTGATGTTTGACGATGCCAGTTGGGTGAGCGGCCAGCCACCCGCGCCCGGGCGCTGCGCGGCCAAAACGCGCTACCGGCAGGCCGATGCGCTGTGCGCGCTGGTCATGGCCGAGTCAGGCACATACCGCTTGCAATTTGACGCGCTGCAATGGGCCGTCACGCCGGGGCAAAGCGCCGTGCTCTACGACGGCGAGGTTTGCCTGGGCGGCGGGGTGATTGCGGCGGCCATCGCCACTTGAGCCGAGCCGGGCGGGCGCAAGCATCATGGCGTGTCCGCGCAGGTTTTCTGGTGGCGCTTTATTTGAGCCAGCCGCGGCGGCGGAAATACCACATGGGCAGCAACGCGCTGGCCACCATCAGGCCCAAGGCCCACGGATAGCCCAGGTGCCAGCCCAGCTCGGGCATGAACCTGAAGTTCATGCCGTAAATGCTGGCGATCAGCGTGGGCGGCAGCAGCGCCACGCTGGCAACGGAAAACAGCTTGATGATCCGGTTCTGGTTGATGTTGATGAAACCCACCGTGGCGTCCATCAGGAAGTTGATCTTGTCGAACAAGAAGGTGGTGTGGCTGTCGAGCGAATCGAGGTCGCGCAGAATCTGGCGCGCCTCGTCAAACTGCTCGGCGTCGAGCATCTTGCTGCGCATCATGAAGCTGACGGCGCGGCGCGTGTCCATCACGTTGCGGCGAATGCGCCCGTTCATGTCTTCCTGGCGGGCAATGGAAGCGAGCACCTCGCTGGCCACATCGTCCGTCACGTTGTCGTCGGCCAGCACCTTCTTGCTGGCAAGCTCCAGCTCGTCGTAAATCTCTTCCAGCGTGTCGGCTGAATACTCGGTATCGGTATCGAACAGCTTGAGCAGCACGTCCTTGGCATCGGCAATCAGATCAGGCATGCGCCGCGCGCGCATGCGCAGCAGGCGAAACGCGGGCGCGGACTCGTCGTGGATGGAAAACAGCACCCCGTGCCCCACCGCCGCCGCGTTGGACAAATTGACGATGAAGGCCACGCGCACCTGGCGCGGGTCGTCCGGATCGGCCATCAAAAAGCCGCCGCGAATGTGCAACTCGCCGTTGTCCTCGGTGTAAAAGCGCGCCGATTCCTCAATGTCCTCGTCCATCGCGTCGTCCGGAATGGACAGGCCGTAATACTGCTTGATCCAGTGCTTTTCCTCTGGCGTCGGCTCTTCCAGATCCACCCAGATGGGGCGAAACCGGGAAAGCTCTTCCAGCGATTCGATTTCTTCCTGGAACAAGCGCCCGTTGGCGAGCGTGAAAACATTGAGCATCGGCTGAACCCCTTGAGGTGAGAGAGCTTGCTTGCGCGGCGGCTGACGGTGGGAAAAAACGGCTGCGGCTTTCAGCCACCCTCGCGCCAGCAACCCAAGGGGACTGAAAGCTACCGACTCGGGGCTGTGTCCACGATGGAAGGCTTTCTGTCAATGAAGAATCAAACTTGCGAATTATCGCACTGCGACAAGGGCTTTTGAGCAGCAGCGCGAGGGGCCATACTTGGACCCCCAGCCAGGCCAGAACTTGCGCCACACGCGCGCAAATTCCAGGCAGGGCGGATCGATGGGCAGGGACGCGCGGCAGGCTTGGCCGACTGGCTCTGCTGCGCCGAAGGCTTTTTCCAGGCCGTCCGGCGGCGCGCAGGCGCTGGCGGGCGGCGCGTTTCAACCACTTCCTCAAAGGAGAGGCTCTCATGAACTTGACGATCAGCGGACACCATCTTGAAGTCACGCCCGCGTTGCGCAGTTACGTCACTGGCAAGCTGGAGCGGATCACGCGCCATTTCGACCAAATGGTCGATGTGACAGTGCGCCTCACGGTAGAAAACCAGAAGGAAAAGGAAAAGCGCCAAAAAGCCGAATGCAGCATCCGCGTCAAAGGCGATGACCTGTACGCGGAAAGCGCCCACTCCGACCTGTACGCCGCCGTGGACGATTTGATGGACAAGCTCGATCGCCAGGTGGTGCGGCACAAGGACAAAATCCAGTCACACGACAGGCTGGCCGCCAAGCACCTGATGTAACGCAGCGCGCGCGCATCCGGCAAAAGCCGCGCCCGGCCTCATCCGCCGCAAGCGCGGCTTTCTTGCGCTGGCGCGGCCCGCAAAAAGCGCCCGCCATTCAGGCGCGAGAAGAAATTCCTCAAAAGACATTGCGCGGCCCTTCAGGCGATGCATAATTGGCCGGTTAACGCCCATGCCATGAACAGACTAGCGTCCATTCTTCCCGCCATCCAGGTCCTTGTTGCCGTGGATGCGACCAGCAAAAAACGCGCCTTTGAAGAGGCTGGCCTGCTGTTTGAAAGCCTGCACGGCCTCTCGCGCGCGCTCATCACCGACAGCCTGTTCGCGCGCGAGCGGCTTGGCTCCACCGGCCTGGGCCACGGCGTTGCCATCCCGCATGGCCGCATCAAGGGCCTGAAAGCGCCCATGGCCGCCGTCGTGCAACTGGCGCAGCCCATCGGCTTTGACGCGCCCGACGAAAAACCCGTGCGGCTGCTGATCTTCTTGCTGGTGCCCGAAGCCGCAACGCAGCGGCACCTGGAAATCCTCTCCGAAATTGCCGAACTGCTCAGCGACGCCGCCCTGCGCGAGCAACTCAAAAACGCCGACAGCGCCGAAACCCTGCACGCACTGATTGCCAACTGGCAATCGGCGGTGGCGGCGCAGCAGCCATCGGCCTGAGCGGCAGGCATGGCTGCCGTGCGTTTTCCGCGCGCGCCATCGGCCACTCTTTTTGCAAAACCGCCGCCGCCATGAAACCCTCTGCCATCAGCGCCGACACCCTGTTTGAAGAACACCGCACGCGCCTGCGTTGGGACTGGATTGCCGGATCGGGCGCGGCAGAACACCGTTTTGACGAAGCGGCCGTGCGCAAAGCCACCTCGGGCGCCGACCTGGTGGGCTACCTGAACTTTCTGCACCCCTGCCGCGTGCAAGTCATGGGCGAAAACGAAGCCGCGTACTTTGCCGATTGCTCACCCGAAAAAAGCGCCGAACGCCTGGCGCGCATCGTCACACTGGAGCCGCCCGCGCTGGTGCTGTGCGATGGGCAAGCCGCGCCGCAGCAACTGATCGCGATGTGCGAGCGGGCGCAAATCCCCATGTTCGCCACCCGGGAATCGGCGGCCCTGGTCATCGACGTGCTGCGCGCCTATCTGGCCCGGCATTTTGCCGACCGTACCACCATGCACGGCGTATTCATGGACATTCTGGGACTTGGCGTGCTGATCACCGGGGAATCGGGGCTTGGCAAAAGCGAACTGGGCCTGGAACTGATCTCGCGCGGCAACGGACTGGTGGCCGACGACGCGGTAGACCTGTTTCGCATCAACCAGACCACCATCGAAGGGCGCTGTCCCGAACTGCTGCAAAACCTGCTTGAAGTGCGCGGCATCGGCCTGCTGGACATCCGCGCCATCTTTGGCGAGGCGGCCGTGCGCCGCAACATGCGCCTGCACCTGATCGTGCACCTGGTGCGGCGCGAAATCCTGGAGCGCGAATACGAGCGGCTGCCGTTCGAGCCGCTGGCGCAAGACGTGCTGGGCGTGCCCATCCACAAAGCCATCATCCAGGTCGAGGCCGGGCGCAACATCGCCGTACTGGTGGAAGCGGCCGTGCGCAACCACATCCTGCAAATGCGCGGCATCGACACCTATCAGGAATTCGTCGAACGCCACCGCCGCGCCATGGCGCAAAGCGTCGCCGGGCAGGAGTAGGGCGCAAAGCGGAGCGCAGGCAAAACCCGTCACGCCCCGGGCGGCAGGCCCAGCAGCGGGGCCAGGTAGCGGCCCGTGTGGCTGGCCGCTTGCGCGGCCACGGCCTCGGGCGTGCCTTGCGCCACCACGGCGCCGCCGCCAGCGCCGCCTTCGGGACCCATGTCGATGACCCAGTCGGCGGTTTTGATGACGTCGAGGTTGTGTTCGATGACGACGATGGTGTTGCCCGCGTCGCGCAGTTGCTGCAAGACTTTGAGCAGCAGGTCGATGTCGGCAAAGTGCAGGCCGGTGGTGGGTTCGTCCAGCACGTAGAGCGTGCGGCCCGTGTCGCGCTTGCCCAGCTCCAGCGCGAGTTTGACGCGCTGCGCTTCGCCGCCCGAGAGTGTGGTGGCGCTTTGTCCCAGTGTGAGGTAGGACAGCCCCACGTCGAGCAGGGTTTGCAGTCGGCGCGCGATGCCCGGCTGATCGCGGAAGAAGGCATGGGCTTCTTCCACGGTCATGTCCAGAATCTGCGCGATGTTGCGGCCTTTCCATTGCACTTGCAGGGTTTCGCGGTTGTAACGCTGGCCGTTGCAGACGTCGCAGGGCACGTAGATGTCGGGCAAGAAGTGCATTTCCACTTTGATCATGCCGTCGCCCTGGCAGGCTTCGCAGCGTCCGCCGCCGGACGATTGCGCCACGTTGAACGAGAAGCGCCCCGGCCCCCATCCACGCTCGCGCGCGGTGGCGGTTTCGGCCATGAGTTCGCGGATGGGGGCGAACAGCCCGGTGTAGGTGGCCGGATTGCTGCGCGGCGTGCGGCCAATGGGGCTTTGGTCGACGGCGATGACTTTGTCGAATTGTTCCAGCCCCTCGATGGCTTCGTGCGGCGCGGCCTCGGCATGGGCGCGGTAAATGGCGCGCGCGGCGGCGGCGTAGAGCGTGTCGTTGACCAGGGTGGATTTGCCCGATCCGGAGACGCCGGTGACGCAGGTCAGCAGGCCCACGGGGATACTGACCGTGACGTTGCGCAGGTTGTTGCCGCTGGCACCAACGATGCGCACGATGCCGTCGCTGCCGCTGCTGCTGCCACTGGTTGCGGGGGCGCGCGTTTTGGGGTTTGCGCGCGTGCGCGCGGCGGCGGTGGGTGGCTGCTGCCGCGTGGCGCTTTCGGGCACAGCGTTTTGCAGGGCGGCGGGCGGCGCGCGCCGTTTGGGGATGGCGATGCGGCGTGCACCGCTCAGGTACTGGCCGGTGATCGATTGCGGGCAGGCGGCCACCTGCTCGAAGCTGCCTTGCGCCATGACGCGGCCACCGTGTACGCCCGCGCCGGGACCCAGGTCGATGATGTGGTCGGCGGCGCGCATGGTGTCTTCGTCGTGCTCGACCACGAGCACGCTGTTGCCCAGATCGCGCAGCCGCCGCAGCGTGTCGATGAGGCGGCCATTGTCGCGCTGGTGCAGGCCGATGCTCGGCTCGTCCAGCACGTACATCACGCCCGTCAGACCGCTGCCGATCTGGCTGGCCAGCCGGATGCGCTGCGCCTCGCCGCCCGAGAGCGTTTCAGCGCCCCGGTCCAGGCTCAGGTAGCCCAGCCCCACGTCGTTGAGAAATTGCAGGCGACGGGTGATTTCGCGCACGATTTTGGCGGCGATTTCCGCCTTGGCGCCCGGCAGGTGCAGGTTTTCGAAGTACGCTTGCGCCTCGCTGAGCGTGACGTGGCTGATCTGGTAGATGGCGCGGCGCTGCTGGCCTTCGCCCACGAAGACGTGCCGCGCGCCGCGGCGCAGCCGCGTGCCGCCGCAGTCGCGGCAGGGCTGGTGGCCCAGAAAGCGCGCCAGCTCTTCGCGCACTACGGCGGAATCGGTTTCGCGCCAGCGGCGCGCCATGTTGGGCAAGATGCCTTCAAACGGGTGTTTTTTGCTGGTCTTGCGGCCCGATTCCAGCGCGTAGGAGAAGCGGATTTCCGTGTCGCCAGAGCCATGCAAAAGCACGTGGCGCACGGCTTCGGGCAGGTTCTCGAACGGCGTGTCCACGTCGAATTTGTAGTGCCGCGCCAGACTTTCGATGAGCGAAAAACAATGGCTGTTGCGCCGGTCCCACCCCTTGATGGCGCCACCGGCCAGACTCAGGCCGGGAAAGGCCACCACGCGCGCGGGATCAAAGAACGGCTGCGTGCCCAGGCCTTCGCAGCTTTGGCAGGCGCCCGCGGGCGAGTTGAAGGAAAACAGGCGCGGCTCCAGGGCAGCGATGGCGTAGCCGCAGACGGGGCAGGCCAGTTTGGCGTTGAAAAAATGCGTCCGGCCCGAATCGGCCTCAAGCGCGATGGCCAGGCCATCGGCCAGGCGCAGCGCCGCTTCCAGGCTGTCGGCCAGGCGCGCGGCCATTTCGGGACGCACCTTGAGCCGGTCGACCACCACGTCGATGTCGTGCTTTTCGGCTTTTTTCAGCGCGGGCAGCGCGCCCGCTTCAACCACTTGCCCGTCGACGCGAAAGCGCACGTAGCCCTGCGCCTGCATTTGCGCGAACAAGTCGGCGAATTCACCCTTTTTCCCGCGCGCCACGGGCGCCAGCAGCATGAGCCGGGTTTCCGCTGGCAAAGCCAGCAAGGCGTCGCACATCTGGCTGACCGTTTGCGCGCTCAATGGCTGATCGTGCTCGGGACAATAAGGCGTGCCCGCGCGGGCATAGAGCAGGCGCAGGTAGTCGTGGATTTCGGTCACGGTGCCCACGGTGGAGCGCGGATTGTGGCTGGCCGATTTCTGCTCGATGCTGATGGCCGGGGACAGCCCTTCGATCCAGTCGGCGTCCGGCTTGTCCATCAACTGCAAGAACTGCCGCGCATAGGCGGACAGCGATTCCACATAACGCCGCTGCCCTTCGGCATACAGCGTGTCGAACGCCAGCGACGATTTGCCCGAGCCGCTCAGCCCGGTGATGACCACCAACTGGTGGCGCGCAATGTCCAAATCGATGTTCTTGAGGTTGTGCGTGCGCGCGCCGCGCACGCTGATGCAACCGGCATCGTGCTTTGCGGCGGGCAGACGCTGCCCTTTTTCTCCAGGCAGCCGATGGGATGAGGAATCAGAAGACTTTGACAAGGCCCGCTTTCGATGTTGTGAAGCCACGCACCGCCGCGCCAGGGCGCGCGGCGGAGGCAGCTCTTCGCATTATCAAAAATCCGGGCGCAACGCGCTGCCCGCGCTGGCCTTGGATTGCCAGCGTCAGTGCGCGCTCGCGCGGACGGCGGCGGCTTTGCGCCGCCACCCCAAAAGCGCCAGCGCCCACAAACCCGCGCCCCAGAGCCAGCCGGTGGCGCCGCCGCCATCGCCCGCATCGCCAAAGTTGCCGTCGCCGGTGGCCGTGACGGTGACGTAGTTGTCCGCCGACCGGCCCGCCGAATCGGTGACCAGCAAGCGGAACACCCAGACGCCATGGGCGGGCAAGGTGACTTGCGCCAGTGCGCTGTCGGCGTCGCGGATGTCCACCGGCGTGCCAGAGGTCACACTCCACGCCCACGAAACAATGTGGCTGCCGATGGCCGCCGCGCTGGAGCGGCCATCCAGCGCGATGGCTGTACCGGCTTGCGCGCCGTCCACGGCGGCAATCGAAACCGCCGGGCTGTGCGCCAGTTGCACGGCGGCGCTGGCGTCCAGCAAACCGGCACCGCAGGTTTGCTGCGTGCAGTTGCAGGCGCTGCTGACGGGCGCGCCCACACGGCAGGCGGGACGCGCCGGGTTGACCGGGAAAGCGCGCGCGCCTTGCTGGATGCGCGCGACGATTTCGGCGGGCGAGAGCGCCGGATTGACGGCCAGCATGAGCGAGGCCACGCCCGCGGCCAGCGGCGCGGAAAAACTGGTGCCCTCCACAGCGCCGTAACCATGCGCGCCAGGCGTGGTCAAGCCAAAGTTGCGGGTGGAGACCAGTGTTTCCGTCGCGCCAGCGTCGCCGTAGCTGGCGGCGCCGCCGGGCGCCATGATGCCCAGATTGGCCCCGTAGTTGGAGTAGGCGCTTTTGGCGCCGTCTTGCAGCGCTGCGCCCACCGAGAGCACACCCGCGCAATCAGCCGGGCGCGTGAGCGGACCGTTTTCGTTGCCGCCAGCAACCACCACCAGCGCGCCAGCGGCGCTCGCCTCGTTGATGGCCAGTTGGTAAACCGAGTCCGCGTCGCAAGTGGCGGCGCCGCCAAAACTCAGGTTGATGATCCTGGCCGGGTGCGGGTTTGCGGGCGCGCCGTCAACGCGCAGGCCAGCGGCCCAGCGCAGGCCATCGGTCACATCGGACAACCACGCGCCGCATTTGCCCGATACGCGCACGGGCAAAATCCGCGCGCCCCAGTCCACGCCAGCGATGCCCTCGCCGTTGTTGGCGCTGGCGGCCACGGCGCCCGCCACAGCCGTGCCGTGCCAGGAGCTGTCCTCGATCACGCAGCCGTCGAACAGTTCGTCCTCCAGATCGGCGCTGCTGACCCAATCGCCGGGGTCGGCGGCGTCGGTGTCGCGGCCATCGCCATCGCCACTGGTGGCGGCGGTGGAAACCATGTCGTAGCCGGGCAGCCATTTGGCACGCAGATCGGGATGGGCAAACAGCGCGCCGCTGTCCAGCACGGCCACCACCTGATGGGCCGATCCGGTGCTGGCGTCCCACGCCAGCGGCAGATTCATGGCCGCGGCGCCGCCTGTGGCAACAGGCCCCAGGTACCATTGCGCGCCACTGGTGAAATACGGGTCGTTGGGCAGCGTGGACAGGCGTTTGAGGCGCGCGTCAGGCTCGGCGTGCGCCACCTGCGGGTGCAGGCGCACGCGGCGCAGCGCGTCTTCCACGGCCACGCCCGACAGCGGTTTGGCAAATGGCAGCAGGTGGTGGCCGCCGCCCACGGGCACCGCGGCCCGGGCGCTGGGCAAGCCCGCCTCGCGCGCCACGGCGGCCAGGCGCTCGCGCACGGTTTGCGCCGATTCGCGACCACTGGCGCTGCTGGCGGCAAGCCGCACGATGAGGCCGCGCGCCACGGGCGCCGCCGCCGCTGTCGTTGGCGCAGCGGTGGTGGTAACGCTGGCGCTGCCGCCCGGCGGCGTCGCGCCAGCGGGCAGGACGCAGCAGGCGACCAGCGCCAGCGCCGCCTGCTGCGCGGTTCGGGTAACTGCTTGCAATGGCATGAGAATGCTCCTGTGAAAAAACCTCTGGCGCGCGCCCCGCATTGCCAGCAGTCCACAGCGCATCCCCCTCGCCGGTGGCAATCAGGGTGCGCTTTTTGTGGACTGCGCGCGCCTGGCCCACGCCGAACAACGCACCGCGCAGGATAACATTGGGCACGCCGCGCACCGCGCCGGGCCAAAACCCCTCCGGCCGCAACACCGACTGACATTTGCCCACGTCAAAAAAGAACGGAAGGCGATCATGAGGCTGCCGGTGCAAGGCGCGCTTCGGTTTTCCACTTTTCCACGTGAAGAACAGAAAATCGGGCTGCGCTGCCTGTCCCCCGGTTTTCCGGGGCCTATTTTCCGGCCGATATTCCGGAGCGCAACCGCCGGGCAATCTGCCTGACTTCTGCGAGGCTCATGTGTCCCCAGGTAATTTGCAAGTCGCCTCCGCAGACTTCAGCGCGGATGAACGGCACGGCTACCACTTTGCCTTTCCCTTCTTCGAGGAACAGAATCGCCGTGCGTTTGCCAATGTTCTGGCGCGTGAGGGCGCAAAAGAGACGTTGGCCTTCAGCGTTCAGGCGGAGGTTTATCGCGGGCGAATATTCCTGGCTGAACGCCAATTGCGCGTCTTGCAAATGCGCGCTGGAGATTTCCACTTGCTTTTTGAGCAGCAGTGGCGGGAGAAAATCATCGCCGCGGTACAACTCGCGATCGTCCGGTACGGCGGCGGTGCCAGCAACAAGTGCGCTTTCCAGCGCCTGCTGCGGCGCATCGTCAACCATGCGGATTTCGAGCATGATCGCGCGGGTTTCGGGATTGGTGGTGGTGCGGGTTTCGCGCTCCAGCCCCACACAAGCGCACAGGATGGCGGCGATGGCAGCGATGAAAACATGTTTTTGCATGGTGCTTTTTGATACAGGCGCTGCACGTCGGCCAGATTCTTGGGCCGATTTCGCAGGCTGTTTTCCAGCTTCACAGAAATGAGCCTGGCGCTTGCTGGCGTGGCGCGCGCGCGCAAGCGGCAGAGCGCCGCCACCTATTTGCAGATGACCCGCGCCATGTCCAGGCAGCGGTTGGAGTAGCCCCATTCGTTGTCGTACCAACTGACGAGTTTGACGAAGGTGCCATCGAGCGCGATGCCCGCGCCCGCGTCAAAAATGCTGCTGCGCGCGTCGCCACGGAAGTCGGTGGCCACCACCTTGTCTTCGGTGTAGCCCAGGATGCCCTTGAGCGCGCCTTCGCTTTGCGCCTTGATCTCGGCCTTGATGGCGTCGTAGGTGGCGCTGTTTTCCAGTTCCACCGTCAGATCGACCACCGAAACGTCGCTGGTGGGCACGCGAAAACTCATGCCCGTGAGCTTTTTGTCGAGCGCGGGGATGACCACGCCCACGGCCTTGGCAGCGCCGGTGGAACTGGGAATGATGTTTTCCAGAATGCCCCGGCCGCCGCGCCAGTCCTTGTTGCTGGGGCCGTCCACGGTTTTCTGCGTGGCGGTGGCCGCGTGCACAGTGGTCATCAGGCCGCGCCGGATGCCCCATTTGTCGTGCACCACCTTGGCCAGCGGCGCCAGGCAGTTGGTGGTGCAACTGGCGTTGGAGATGATGGCCTGGCCCGCGTAGCTGGCGTGGTTGACGCCATAGACGAACATGGGCGTGTCGTCCTTGGACGGGGCCGACAGGATGACTTTGCTGGCGCCCGCGTCAAGGTGTTTCTGCGCGGCCTCCCGGGTCAGAAACAGGCCGGTGGATTCAATCACCACGGCGGCGCCCGCGGCGTCCCAGCGCAGCTTGGCCGGGTCGCGCTCGGCGCTCAGGCGGATTTTTTTGCCGTTCACCACCAGTGTGCCGCTTTCGACGGACACGGCGGCGTCAAAGCGGCCATGCACGCTGTCGTACTTGAGCATGTAGGCCAGGTAGTCCGGCTCCAGCAGGTCGTTGATGGCCACCACCTCGATGTCGGGAAAATTGCGCACCGCAGCGCGAAACACCATGCGTCCGATGCGGCCAAAGCCATTGATGCCAATCTTGATACTCATTACTTCGTTCCTTGGTTTGTCGCCACCGCGGCGCGGCAGCGCGTGAAGGTTTTGGAGAAAAACACGGGGGTCGTCAGCGGCGTTTGCCGCCAGCGCCAGCCAGCACGGCCTTGACGGTGTCGGCCACGTTTTCGGGCGTGAAACCGAAGTGCGGCAACAACACCGCCGCGGGCGCGGATTCACCATAGCGGTCGATGCCCACCACGGCGGCGCAGCCGTATTTCCACCACAGGCCGGTGGCGCCCATTTCCACGGCGATGCGCGGCAGGCCGGCGGGCAGGACGCTGAGCTGGTAGTCGCGGCGCTGGCGGTCGAACACGGTGGTACTCGGCATGGAGACCACGCGCACGGCAATTTTCTGGCTGGCTAAAAGCACCTGCGCCCTGAGCGCCAGTTGCACCTCGGAGCCGGTGGCGATGATGACGGCGCGCGGCTTTTGCCTGAGGCCCGCCGCCACTGGCTCGGCCAGCACGTAGGCGCCGCGCGAGATGTCGCCCAGATCGCGCTTGGGCGCGTAGGGCAGATTCTGGCGCGACAGCAGCAGGGCGCTCGGGCGGTGCTGGTTTTCCAGCGCCACGGCCCAGGCCACCACGGTTTCGGCGGTATCGGCCGGACGCCAGACGTCAAGCCCCGGAATCAGGCGCAGGCTGGCGGCGTGCTCGATGCTCTGGTGCGTGGGGCCGTCCTCGCCCAGGCCGATGGAGTCGTGCGTGAACACGTGCACCACGCGCTGGCGCATCAGCGCGGCCATGCGGATGGCGCTGCGGCTGTAGTCGCTGAAGGTCAGGAAAGTGCCCGCGTAGGGAATGTAGCCGCCGTGCAGCGCCACGCCATTCATGATGGCGGCCATGCCGAATTCGCGCACGCCATAGTTGATGTGGCGGCCAATCCGCTGCTGCGGCTGCGGCTGGCTGTCGTCGCCGCTGGCTGCCGGGAGCACGTTTCCGGCAGCGTCCACGCGCAGCGGCGGCGTGCTTGCGGTATGGGTGAGGTTGGAGCCGGTCAGATCGGCGCTGCCGCCAAGCAGTTCGGGCAGCGCGGCGGTAAAGGCTTGCAGCGCCATCTGGCTGGCCTTGCGGCTGGCGGCGGTTTCGGCCTTGGTGTGCGCGGCCACGGCGGCATCGACAGCCACTTGCGCGAAATGCTCCGGCAGCTTGCCCGCCATGCGGCGCTCGTATTCGGCGGCCAGTTCGGGGTGCGCGCGCGCGTAGGCGTCAAAGCGCTGCCTCCAGTCGGCCTGCGCGGCCTCGCCCGCGGCCCGGGCGTCCCAGTCGGCGTAGACCTCGGCGGGAATTTCAAACGGCCCATGCGGCCAGCGCAGCGCAGCGCGGGTCAGTGCGATTTCTTCAGCGCCCAGCGGTTCGCCGTGCGCCTTGCTGGTGCCCGCGCGGTGCGGCGAGCCATGGCCGATGGCGGTCTTGCAAACAATGAGCGTGGGCTTGCCGCCGCTGCTGGCCCTGGCCTGGCCGATGGCCGCGCTCACCGCGTCGGCGCTTTGCCCGTCCACCGGGCCGATCACATTCCAGCCGCAAGCGCGAAAACGCGCGGGCGTGTCGTCGGCAAACCAGGGCGCGACCGGCCCGTCGATGGAGATGCCGTTGTCGTCGTACAGCGCGATCAGCTTGTCCAGATGCCAGACGCCCGCGAGCGCGCAGGCCTCGTGGCTGATGCCCTCCATCATGCAGCCGTCGCCCAGGAAAACGTAGGTGTGGTGATCCACGATGGTGTGGCCCGGGCGGTTGAATTCGGCGGCCAGCAGCTTTTCGGCCAGCGCGAAACCCACGGCATTGGCAATGCCCTGGCCCAGCGGGCCGGTGGTGGTTTCTACACCCGGCGTGCAACCGACCTCGGGATGGCCCGGCGTTTTGCTGTGCAGTTGGCGGAAATTGCGCAAATCGTCCACCGACAGGTCGTAGCCCGTCAGGTGCAGCAGCGCATACAGCAGCATGGACGCGTGGCCGTTGGAGAGCACGAAGCGGTCGCGATCACTCCAGCGCGGATCAGCCGGGTTGTGCCGCAAGTGGCCGCTCCACAGCGCCACGGCCATGTCGGCCATGCCCATGGGCGCGCCCGGGTGGCCGGAGCGGGCTTGCTCAACGGCATCCATCGCGAGCGCGCGAATCGCATTGGCCATTCGGGAAAAATCTGCCATGGTTCAGTTCCGGGGAAAAGCGGCGAAAGACGGTGGGGGCTGCAATTTTACGCAACCCCACTGGCGCGCGTTTTTTGTGTGCCGTGCACTACAGTGCGGGCATGCAAGCGCAACGCCCCCTGCCATCTGTCACGCCAGAGGCTCCCGGCGCGCGCGCGCTGGTGCTGGCCGCCGGGCGCGGCCAGCGCATGCGCCCGCTCACCGACACCACGCCCAAACCGCTGCTGATCGTGCGCGGCAAGGCGCTGCTGCAATGGTGGATCGAGGCCATGCGGCGCGACGGCGTGCGCGAGGCCGTCATCAACACCGGCTGGCTCGGCGCGCAAATCGAGCAGCAATTTGCGCCCCAGACGCAATCTGGCGGCAGCGCCCGGCAGCAACCGCACATCCGCTTCTCGTCCGAGGCGCGCGACTTTGGCCACGCACTGGAAACCGCGGGCGGCATCGCGCGTGCCCTGCCGCTGCTGGCGCCCGCGCCGCGCGACGTGTTCTGGGTGGTTGCGGGCGACATCTTCGCGCCAGACTTCCGGTTTGATCCCGAGGCTGCGCGGCGCTTCCAGGCCAGCGGCCTGCTGGCGCAGCTTTGGCTGACGCCCAACCCGGCGCACAACCCGGCGGGCGACTTTGTACTGGGCGCCGACGGCCTGGCGCGCAACCAGCCCGCGCGGCCCGACGAGCCGCGCCTGACCTTCAGCACCTTTGCGCTGTACCGGCGCGCGCTGTTCGAGCCGCCCTGGTGCGCCATCGCGCCGGGCAACCCGCGTGGCCAGTGCCTGCCGCTGGCGCCGCTGCTGCGCGCCGCCATCGACGCCGGACAAGTCGGCGCGACGCTCTATACCGGCCAATGGGTTGACGTGGGAACGCCCGAGCGGCTGGCGCAACTCAACGCGGATTGACCGCGCCGCACGCTGGCGCGCCTGAACGCATCGCGGCGCAGCCTCTGGGCCGCCGCCGCTGGCCGCCAGCGAAGCAAACCTGAATCCGCTAAGCTCACCTCCCATGTCCGAGACCACCGCCACTTCCCCCCCTTCATCCCCACCCTTTGCCGCGCGGCGCGCGCGCTTGGCCCGGCAACTTGGCGCGGGCGGCATCGCCGTCATCCCCACCGCGCCAGTGCAGCCGCGCAACCGCGACAACGACTTCCCGTTCCGGCCCGACAGCTACTTTTATTACCTCACCGGCTTTGCCGAACCCAACGCCTGGCTGGTGCTCACCGCCGAAGGCCAAAGCACACTGTTTTGCCAACCCAAGGACGAACAGCGCGAAATCTGGGACGGCCTGCGCCTGGGACCGCAGGCCGCGCCCGCCGCGCTGGGCGTGGACGAGGCGTTTGCCATCGACACACTGGACGCGCGCCTGCCCGGACTGCTGGAAAACCGCGCCACCCTCTGGTGGCCGTTTGCCACCCACACGGGACTGGAAACGCGCGTGGACGGCTGGCTGCAACAAGTGCGCGCGCGCGCGCGCCTTGGCGCGCAGCCGCCCCAGGTGCAGCGCGACGTGTGCGCCCCGCTCGACGAAATGCGGCTCATCAAGGACACGCACGAGCTGAGCACCATGCGCCGCGCCGCGCAAATCAGCGCGCGCGCCCACATCCGCGCCATGCGGCGCTCGGCGGCCATGTTGCGCGCGGGCGAGCCGGTACGCGAATACCACCTGGAGGCCGAACTGCTGCACGAATTCCGCCAGCATGGCGCGCAATTTCCGGCCTACGGCAGCATTGTGGCCGCGGGCGCCAACGCCTGCGTACTGCACTACCGCGCCGAAGCCGCGCCCATCCGCGCTGGTGAACTGGTGCTCATCGACGCCGGTTGCGAGCTGGACGGCTACGCCAGCGACATCACCCGCACCTTCCCGGCTGACGGGCGCTTTACCGGCGCGCAGCGCGACCTGTACGAACTGGTGCTGGCCAGCCAGCAGGCCGCCATGGACGCCACCCGCGCCGGCGCGCGCTTTACCGCGCCGCACGACGCCGCCGTGCGCACACTCACGCAAGGCATGTTCGATCTGGGCCTGCTCAACAGCGCGCAACACGGCACCCTGGGCGATGCCATCGCCCACCGCCACTACTTCGCCTACTACATGCACCGCACCAGCCACTGGCTTGGCATGGACGTGCACGACTGCGGCAGCTACACGGAACCGGGCGAAAAAGCGCAAACCAGCGCCGCGCGCCGCGATCCGCCCGGAGGCGCAGGAGGCGAGCCGCTGCTTGCAGAGCGGCCCGCGCGCGTTCTGCGCCCTGGCATGGTGCTCACGCTGGAGCCAGGCATCTACGTGCGCCCGGCCAGCGGCGCGCCCGAAGCGTTCTGGAACATCGGCATCCGCATCGAAGACGACGCCGTGGTCACGGAAAGCGGCTGCGAACTGATCACGCGCGACGTGCCGGTGCGCGCCAGCGAAATCGAAGCGTTGATGCGCGCCTGACCCGGAAGCGGGCGGCGCGAGCGCCGCCGCTTGCCTTGCTCCCCCTCTTGAGTGGGAGAGTGCCCCGGCAGGGGCGAGGGGTGGCACCGTAACATCACATTAGCCCAGGCACTGCGCATTGTGTGCGGGAATCCCCCTCACTCAATCTTCTTCCCCACGGAGCGAGGGCAATG
>JAISNB010000161.1 GCA_031276435.1 Burkholderiaceae bacterium
GGTTTTGTGGCGCGGGCGCGGCGGTTTGCGGGGCGTGCGCGCAGGCTGTCAGCTAAACGGATGGCGCGCCGCCAATGCCAAGTGCCAAGGCCATGCTGTTGTGGCCGCTGGCGGTGTTCCGCGTGTGGCGCGGCAATGCCCAAGAAATTCATGGCTGTGACGATGCCCAATGGGGCGTCCCGAGTGTGGTGCGGCGCGCGCAAATGTTGGGGCGATTTCTTGCGTTTCTTCTCGCGGCGTCCCGCGCGTGGCGCGCCAGATAGCCAGCAAAGGCTAGGATCACTACAAACAAACAAACGTTGCGGCCCGTTGCGCGCACGCGCGCCAACGGGCGTCGCTGCCGCCAGTTTCGCCACCTGTACCACGCGGCGTTGGGGCAATCCTTCCTCTCCTGTCTCTTCTTCGCGTTTCCCGCATGGCACGTCAACAGGCGACAGGTGCACGCGCGACGACTGCTCTGGTGGCCGCTGGCAGGCGTTCCGTGCGTCAGCAGAAGGCAGCAGCAGGCGCGCACCAGTGCTGGCGTCAGAGTGTCCTGTGATTGTGAAAAACTATAGATGAAAAGATCGTAATAGAAATAAATTCTCTTAACGGTTGACAATGAGAATCGATCTCATTTAATATCACGCCATCCGTTTTCTGATTGAAACAACAAGCCCATGATTGTCTGTGTGTGCAACCGAGTGTCCGATCGCGAGATCGTGCGCCATGCCCATGTTGGCATGAGCTTTGATGACGTTCAGCTTGAGTTGGGCGTGGCCACTTGTTGCGGCGCTTGCGAGAGCTGCGCGCGCGATTTGGTGGCGCAGTGCAGCCCGGCGCATCCCGTGGCCGCGTTGCACGACGAAGGCGCTGTGCGCTCCGTCCGTGGTGACGCCGCCGCCAACGGCGGAGTGGTTTGAGAGACTTTGGAGCAAGAAGGAGCGCGTGCCATGAATTTGACAGCCTTGATTGCCATTGTGGGCGCGTTTGCGCTGGCCGTTGGCGCTTTGTGGTGGGTGTTCGCGCCGCCCAAATAAGCACGCCGTCGCGTTGGGCCTGGGCCTGCGGCTGGATGCGCGGGCGCAAAGGGTCTGCCGTTTCGATTCCACCCGTTTCCTGAAATCTTTTATTCTTTGTGTCCGTCGCAACATTTTCTACCGCTTTTGCCGTGCCTCGCCTGAGCCGCAATGCCATCGTCATCGGCAGCGTTTTGCTGCTGCACGGCGCTGGGCTGTGGGCGCTGCAATCGGGCCTGTTGCAGCGCGCGGCAGAGGTTTTTGTGCCAGCGCAGATCATTGCCGACTTCATTCGGCCAGCGCCGCCAGCGCCTGAGCCAGCGCCACCGCAGCCGCCGCCGCAGGTGCAGCAGCCGCAGCGCGCGGAGCCTGTCAAGCCCAGGGTCAGGCCCGCGCCCAGGAGGCAGCCTGTCCCGGAAGTGGTGCAGCAGCCACAGCCGCCGTCGGAGCCTTCAGAGAACGCGCCGGTGGTGGAGGTGGCAGCGCAAGAGCCGGTTGAAGTGGCGGCGGCAGAACCCGCGCCCGCCGTTGCCACCAGCGCGCCGCCAGCAGATGCCGTGCAGTTGCCTTCTGAAAACGCGCAGTACCTTAACAACCCCAGGCCACCGTATCCCCATCAGAGCCGTCGCCTGGGAGAGCGGGGCACGGTGATCGTGCGGGTTTTGATTGGCGAAAACGGGCGCGCGCGGCAGGCGAGCATTCACAAGTCCAGCGGCTATGACCGCCTGGACCGGGTGGCGCTGGAGACCGCGCGTGACCGCTGGCGCTACCGTCCGGGCACACGCAATGGCGTGCCCGAGGCCATGTGGTTCAACGTTCCCATTAAGTTTGAGCTGGAGTAACAAGTCGTATGAATTCCAATTTTGGTTTGATGCATGTCTGGACGCAGGGCGATTGGGTCACGCGCAGTGTTTTCGTGGTGCTGGTGAGCATGTCGGTCGCCTCGTGGCTGGTCATCATCTTCAAGGCACTGGACGTTTTCCAGGCCAAGCGCCTGGCCGCGCGCGTGGAGAGCTTCTGGCACTCGGCCGATCTGGCCGATGGCCTGTCCAAGCTGGGCAACGTGGATGGCGGCAACCCGTTTCGCAACCTGGCCATTGAAGGCCGCGAAGCCGCGGCGCACCACCACGCGACCCGCGCGCAATTGCACGATACGCTGGATGTGAGCGACTGGATTTCCAGCGCGCTGCGCCACAGCATCGACAGCAGCACCGCGCGCCTGCAATCGGGGCTGGCCATTCTGGCTTCCGTGGGATCTACTGCGCCATTCGTGGGCCTGTTTGGCACCGTCTGGGGCATTTACCACGCGCTGATGCGCATTGGCGCCAGCGGCCAAGCCAGCATCGACCAGGTGGCAGGCCCCATTGGCGAGGCGCTCATCATGACGGCCCTGGGCTTGGCGGTGGCCATTCCCGCCGTGCTGGGCTACAACGCGCTGGTGCGCGGCAACAAGGACATTCTGAGCAAGCTCAACCGCTTTGCGCATGACCTGCACGCCTACTTTGTGACCGGCGCGCGCGTGACGGTGGCGCAAGCGCGCGACGGCCAGGTCGTGTCCATGAAAAAGGCCTGAGCGCCGCCGCCACCGCCACCAAAGACACAACGGGACAACAGACATGGCTGGATTTTCCGCACGCGACGACCACGACGAAGTCATGGGCGAGATCAACATGATCCCGTTCATCGACGTGATGCTGGTGTTGCTCATTGTCTTCATCATCACCGTGCCGGTGATGAAGCACGCCGTCAACGTGGACCTGCCGCGCGCCAGCAGCGAAAAAGAAGTCGTCAAGCCCGAACAACTGCGCCTGAGCGTGCAAGCCGACGGCACTTATTTCATGGGCGAAAACCGCGTGGACGATGCGGCGCTGCCCGGACTGCTACAGCAAGAGGCCGCCAGGCAGCCACAGCCCGAGCTGCACATCCGCGGCGACAAGGACGTGCGCTACGAGCGTGTGGCGCTGGCCATGGCCATGGCCCAGCAGGCGGGCCTGAAAAAAATTGGCTTTGTGATGGAGCCTACTCCCATTGCCCCGTGAAATACCGCAAAGGCCCAACCATGACCATGAACGCACGAACAACGCTTGTCATGCCCAAATCCATTCAATCGCCGGTTGCCAATGCGGCGCTGGCCGACACAACATCATCGCTGCCATTGCACAGTGAGCAATTGCTGCGGGGGCGCAAGGTGGTGGCCATCAGCCACAACGGCGAGCTTTATCGCCTTCAGACCACACGGCTCGGGAAGTTGATTCTGACCAAATAGAGCTTTTTCCACCCGTCCCATTCTGGTACGGAGTTCTCCAGCCGGTTATTCCGGTTCCATCGTGGGAGGCGCTTGCAAGGAGCGCCGTTCAAGAGCCAGCCAGGCACTGCTTTCCAAGGCAGGACCAAGCCAGGCTCCTTTTTTTCTTCTCTTGCGCTTTCGCATTCTCTGAGAGGCTGTTCACAATCTTTTCAGTAACAGGCTCAAGAAGGCGAGAGGTATGAACTGCAAGCGGGTATTGAGCAGACGTTCGGGGGTTTTCCACAATCGTCGGGACTCTCCAGTTCAGGCAAATGAGCGTTCGACAATCCAACGCTGCGGCATGATCGCAAAAGTATGCAATGCATTGCGTTTGGTTACCTGCATTTTTGTCCCCAGTTTCTTCTGTACCGCATCAGCGAAGGGCGCGCCACTGTAGCCGCCATCGACCAGCACACCGCGAACCCGCTTCAGATTGCCCGCGTACCGATCCATCGCCTGCAAGGCACCGCTTCGATCCGTCACATCGGCGGTCGTCACCGAAATCGCATGAGGAAAACCTTGCGCATCCCCCGCGATGTGCCGCTTGATTTCTGAAACCCTCGCCCGTGTTGTCGCCCTTTTGTCGCGCACTGGTACGGTGCCGTGCAGAATACTTCGTACAAATCCACCGTGCGTGGCTTGGTTCTCTTGCGCACACTCTCCAGCAACGGGCGAATTTGCTCGAACGCTTCTCTGTCAATACCGCTTGGGCAACTTTTTCTCATCTCGAAATTCAATGATTCTAGCTGTTCTAAATGACTGTGAACAGCCTCTTGCGCCCCTCCGACATTCAGCGCCGCAGCCTACCATCTCGGCGTGGAACAAAACTGGATCGTCCCAAAAAGATTCTAGTAAATAATTAGGCGGATGAATGTGGAAGCATGAAGACGTCCCCTGTTCCGGCAAGAATCCTTGTAATGGTGCACACTTCGACGAAATTTCGCGAAACCCGGATGATCTCCGCCGCGTAAGACCACATGGGCAGTGCGCTTGACAGGTGAAATCCTGTCATAATCGGTGGTTTCCACCTTATCCGCCAGAGATTTTTCATGCTGCTTGCCATCACCCACACCGGCGAAGACACGTCGAGGATTGGCTTCCTGTTTCACAAGAACCCGGCAAGGCCGCAGGTGTTCGCCTTGAACCACGGCAGGGCGCATGTCTTTTATCCGGAAGTCTCGGATGCGCGGACGACACTCGCGCTCCTCTTGGACATCGATCCCGTCGAGCTGGCGCGCGGGAAGGCGGGGACGC
>JAISNB010000194.1 GCA_031276435.1 Burkholderiaceae bacterium
GCCTGAACCTGCTCAACAAGCCGGGCGTCAACATCTCGACGGCGGAAGACCCTTCTGAAATCAACATGCCAGGCGTCAACCAGGTCAACGTCAACGAGAAGGCGGGCCTGACATTTGCCTCTGCGCTGAGGTCTTTTCTGCGCCAGGATCCGGACATCATCATGGTGGGCGAAATCCGCGACCTGGAAACCGCCGACATCGCCATCAAGGCTGCGCAAACCGGCCACTTGGTGCTCTCTACGCTGCACACCAACGACGCGCCCACCACATTGACGCGCTTGCGCAATATGGGGGTCGCCCCGTTCAACATTGCCTCAAGCGTCATCCTGATCACGGCGCAGCGCCTGGCACGGCGCCTGTGCCCCAATTGCAAGGCGCCCGTTGATGTCCCGCGCGAAGCTTTGCTGCAAGCCGGTTTTGAGGCATCAGACCTGGACGGCAGTTGGACGCCTCATGGCCCCGTGGGGTGCTCGGCCTGCAACAACGGGTACAAAGGCCGGGTTGGCATTTATGAAGTCATGCCGATCACCGAAGAAATCCAGCGGATCATTTTGTCTGACGGCAGTGCGCTGGACATTGCGCAGCAAGCGCGCCAGCAGGGTGTGCGCTCACTGCGCAGTTCAGGCTTGCACAAAGTCATGCAGGGCATAACTTCGCTTGAAGAAGTGATTGCCGTCACCAACGAATAACAACGGATCGGGCCGTTGCAGGATTAACAGAGAGGATCGTCAGTCATGGCTACACGCGTTGCTCAGGCCAACAGGCAAAAAGAATTTGTTTTTGAGTGGGACGGCAAGGACCGCAATGGGCGGGCCGTGAATGGCGAAATCCGTGCTCCGACTGAAGCGCAGGTTCAGGCCATACTGCGCCGCCAGGGTATTGTGATCAACCGGATCAAGAAGCGCCGCAATCTTTCCGCCAAGTCGATCAAGCCCAAGGACATTGCGATTTTCACGCGCCAGTTGGCCACCATGATGAAATCTGGCGTGCCGTTGTTGCAGGCATTCGACATTGTGGGGCGCGGCAATTCCAATGGCAGCGTGACCAAGCTGCTCAATGATATTCGTGCCGACGTTGAAACAGGTACACCGCTGTCGGCAGCTTTCCGCAGGCATCCCAAGTATTTCAATGCCTTGTACTGCAACCTGGTCGAGGCAGGCGAGGCTGCGGGTATCCTGGAAGACTTGCTGGATCGCCTGGCGGTTTATCTGGAAAAAACCGAAAACATCAAGGCCAAGATCAGATCAGCGATGATGTACCCGACGGCAGTGGTTGTTGTTGCGTTTGCTGTCGTGGCGGTGATCATGATTTTCGTGATCCCGCAGTTCAAGGACACCTTTGCATCTTTTGGCGCAACTCTGCCAGCGCCCACCTTGCTGGTCATGGCCATCAGCGAATTTTTTACCAGCTACTGGTGGGCGATTCTTTTGGCGCTTGGCGGTGGCATCTTCTTTTTCTTCCAGGCCTGGAAACGCAGCGAAAAAGTGCAGGCGTTCATGGATCGCCTTTTGCTGAATCTGCCGATTTTTGGCGATTTGATCAGGAAAGCGGTGGTCGCGCGCTGGACACGCACCTTGTCGACCATGTTTGCCGCTGGCGTCCCGCTGGTGGAGGCGCTGGATTCGGTTGGCGGGGCAGCGGGCAATTCGGTCTACAGCATTGCGACCCGGAAAATCCAGCAAGATGTCTCAACGGGCACCAACCTGACTTCTGCCATGGGCAGCGCCAATGTGTTTCCTTCCATGGTGCTGCAAATGGCTGCCATTGGCGAAGAGTCGGGCGCGCTCGATCACATGCTGGGCAAGGCGGCCGACTTTTATGAAGCCGAGGTCGATGAAATGGTTGCGGGCTTGTCCAGCCTGATGGAGCCGCTCATCATCGTGTTCCTCGGCGGCATCATTGGCGGCATTGTGGTGGCCATGTATCTGCCAATCTTCAAGCTGGGCCAGGTAATGTAATGCCGCCAGATGTGTTGTGGATGCAGATCGCGTGCGGCGGTCTGCTCGGGTTTGTGGTAGGCAGTTTTTTGAATGTGGTGGTTTACCGCCTGCCCAAGATGATGGAAATGCAATGGCTGGCCGAATGCGCCGAACTGACCGGCCAGCAAAGCGCCCCGGAGCCGGAGCGATTCAACCTGTGGGTGCCGCATTCCAGATGCCCGGGTTGCGGCCACGCGATTCGCTGGTTCGAGAACATTCCCGTTCTCAGCTACGTGTTTTTGCGCGGCAAATGCTCCGCTTGCGGCGCGCACATTTCCATTCGCTACCCTCTGGTTGAATTGGGTACGGGGCTGCTTTTTGCCTATTGTGTCTGGCGCTGGAACTGGCAGTGGAGCGCATTGGCATGGTGCGGGTTTTCGGCCACCCTGGTTGCATTGACGCTGATCGACTGGGACACCACGCTGCTGCCCGACAGCCTGACCTTGCCGCTGCTTTGGGCCGGGTTGATTGCCGCGCAACTGGAGTGGACCGGGGTGGGGCTGCCCAACGCGCTGTGGGGCGCCGTGGCCGGTTACATGTCGCTCTGGCTGGTGTATTGGGCATTCAAGCTGGCCACGGGCAAGGAGGGCATGGGGTTTGGCGATTTCAAGCTGTTTGCCGCGCTGGGCGCGTGGTTTGGCTGGCAGGCGCTGGTGCCCATTATTTTGATTGCTTCCGTGATTGGCGCGCTGGTGGGTCTGGCCATGAAGGCCAGGCAGTCATTGCGCGAAGGGGGCGTCGTCCCCTTTGGCCCTTTTCTGTCTCTTGGCGGTATCACGGCCATGGTGTTGGGGCCTCAGGTTATTTTGCGGGCGATTCTTTGACGTGCGCATTGGTTTGACGGGCGGCATTGGCAGCGGCAAAAGCACGGTGGGCGCATTGTTGGCGCGTTGCGGCGCGGCCCTGATCGATTCAGACGCCATTGCCCGCGCCAGCACGGCATCTGGCGGCGCGGCCATGTCGGCCGTGGTGCGCGAGTTTGGCGCGCGCGTGCAGGATGCCAGCGGCGCGATGGACAGGAGCGCCATGCGTGCGCTGGCGTTTGGCGACGCGCGCGCGCGCCAGCGTTTGCAGGCCATCATTCACCCCATCGTCCAAGCGCAGGCGCAGGCGCAGGCCGATGCCGCCATCCAGGCTGGCGCGCACTGCGTGGTGTTCGACGTGCCGCTGCTGGCCGAAGCGGGCGCCCACTGGCGGCACGTGCTGGATCGCGTTCTGGTGGTGGATTGCCCACCCGGCGTGCAAATCGAGCGCGTCATGGCGCGCAACGGCTGGCCTGAAACACAGGTGCGCCAGGTCATGGCGGCGCAGGCCTCGCGCGCGCAGCGCCTGGCCATTGCCGACGCTGTGCTGTTCAATGGCGCAGAAGTGGCCCTGGCCGCGCTGGCGCAAAAGGTCGAGGCTCTGGCGCAACGCTTCGGGCTTATGATTCTGGCAAATTCCGCCAACCGCTTGGCTTGAGTTGAGACTTGCGTGATTCTTTACGAATACCCCTTCAACGAGCGCATCCGCACCTATTTGCGGCTGGAGCATCTGTTTTTACGCCTCGGAGAGCTGGTGAGCCGAGACAGCGCACTAGATCACCATTTTGCGCTGGTGACGCTGTTCGACACGCTGGATGTGAGTGGCCGCGCTGAGCTGAAATCCGATTTGCTCAAGGAGCTGGAGCGGCAAAAAAACGCTTTGCTGGCTTTCCGCGGCAACCCGGCCATCTCGGAGTCCACGCTTGACGGCGTTGTGTCCAGGCTCGAAGATGTCCATGGCCGCCTGAATCAGCAGTCGGGCAAGATCGGCCACGGCCTGCTGGACAACGAATGGCTGATGGGCGTGCGCAGCCGCGCCGTGATTCCGGCGGGTACCTGCTCGTTCGATTTGCCAGCCTACCATGCATGGCAGCAGCATCCCGCCGCCGAGCGACGCCAGGACTTACTGGGCTGGATCCAGCGGTTCGAGCCTGCCGCTGACGCCGTGCGGCTGCTGCTGCAAATGCTGCGCGAATCCTGCAAGATGCAAATGGTGGCCGCCACAGGCGGGCAGTTCCAGCAAAACCTGCCAGCGGGCCGCACGTTTCAGCTTCTGCGGCTGAGGATCAAGTCATCGCTTGGCCTGATTCCCGAGATCAGCGGCAACCGGCTCGTAACGTCCGTGCGCCTGATGCGCCAGGACGAGGCGGGCAAGCTCCAGGCCGCCAGGGAAGATGCCACATTTGAGTTGGGTTTGTGCGCATGAGCGGCGGCGCTGACAAAAAAAGCAAGGCGGCTGGCGCTGGTGGCGGCAGCGCCCAATCTGGTGGAACCGCCATCAAGCCGCGCACGGTGCGCTGTCCGGCGTGCGGCGGGCCGAGCGTGTACGCGCCAGAAAATCCGTTTCGCCCTTTTTGCAGCCAGCGTTGCAAGTTCCAGGATTTGGGCGCCTGGGCCAGCGAGCGGTTTCGCGTGGATGCCGGGGAAGAGCCAATCGTCTCCGATCAGGCGCACGACGCGGGCTTTTGACCTCTTGCCGCCGCCGCGCCCACGCGCTTGTCAAACGCCGCGTGCGCGCGCTTGCGCAAAACGCGCGCGCCAGGCGCTGAAGGCGCCCGCGTCCAGCGCGGCGCGCATCTCCCGCATCAGATTCAGGTAGTAGTGCAGGTTGTGAATGGTGGCGAGCATGGCACCTAGCATCTCGCCACAGCGATCCAGGTGGTGGATGTAGGCGCGCGAGAAACCTTCGCGCCCGCCATCGGCCCAGGGCGTACCACCCGCGCCAGCGCAGGCGTAGCAGGTGCAGGTGCCATCCAGCGGTTGCGGATCGGCCTTGTGGCGCGCGTTGCGGATTTTCAGGTCGCCAAAGCGGGTAAAAACGGTGCCGTTGCGCGCATTGCGCGTGGGCATGACGCAATCGAACATGTCCACGCCCTGCGCCACGCCTTCCACAAGGTCTTCCGGCGTGCCCACGCCCATGAGGTAGCGCGGCTTGCGCGCGGGCAGGCGGTGCGGCGTGTGCGCCATGATGCGCAGCATGTCCTCTTTGGGTTCGCCCACACTCACGCCGCCAATGGCGTAGCCGGGCAAGTCCATGGCGCCCAGCGCGTGCAGCGACTCCTCGCGCAGGTGCTCGAACATGCCGCCCTGCACAATGCCAAAAAGCGCGTTGGGGTTGTCCAGGCGCTGCAATTCGTCCCGGCTGCGCCTGGCCCAACGCAGGCTCATCTCCATGGACTGGCGCGCCTGGGCCTCGGTGGTGATGTGGCCCCCGGTTTCGTAGGGTGTGCACTCGTCCAGTTGCATGACGATGTCGGAGTTGAGCGCGGTCTGGATTTGCATGCTCACCTCGGGCGACATGAACAGCTTGTCACCATTGACGGGAGAGGCGAAATGCACGCCTTCCTCGGTGATTTTGCGCATCTCGCCCAGACTCCAGACCTGAAAGCCGCCGGAGTCGGTCAGTATGGGTTTGTGCCAGTTCTCGAATGCGTGCAGGCCACCAAAGCCTCGCACAACGTCCAGCCCCGGACGCATCCACAAATGGAAGGTGTTGCCCAGAATGATTTGCGCGCCCATCTCGTGCAGGCTGCGCGGCGTGACACCCTTGACCGTACCGTAAGTGCCCACAGGCATGAAGATGGGCGTTTGCACGACGCCATGCCTGAGCGTGAGCTGCCCGCGGCGGGCATGGCTGTCGGGATCGGTAGCGAGCAATTCAAACTGGAGCATGGCGCAATGGATGGTGTGTTTACGGCCCTGCTCGCTGCAACAGCATGGCGTCGCCATAACTGAAGAAGCGGTAACACTGGCCAATGGCGTGCCGGTACAACGCCATGACGTGGTCATAACCGGCAAAGGCGCTGACCAGCATCATCAGCGTGCTTCTGGGCAAGTGGAAATTGGTGATGAGCACATCCACCACGGCAAAGGCAAACCCCGGCGTGATGAAGATGTTGGTATCGCCCTCGGCGGCGCCGCTGGCCGACCAGCTTTCGAGCGCGCGCACACTGGTCGTGCCCACGGCCACCACGCGCCCGCCGCGCGCGCGGCAATCGGCAATGGCCGCCCGCGTGCTGGCGGGCACGCTGTAGCGTTCGTGGTGCATGGTGTGCTCGGCCAGATTCTCGGTTTTGACGGGCTGGAAAGTGCCAACGCCCACATGCAGGGTAATGGCAGCGCTTTGCACGCCGCGCGCGGCCAGCGCGGCCAGCAAAGCGGCGTCAAAATGCAGCGCGGCTGTCGGCGCGGCCACAGCGCCCGGATTTTTGGCAAAAACGGTTTGGTAGCGCGTGGCGTCCTCGGCTGTATCGGCGTGGGTGATGTAAGGCGGTAGCGGCACATGGCCGTGTGCGGCCATCAGCGCGCAAGGCTCTTTTGAAAAACGCAGCCGGAACAGCGGCCCGTCCCCCGTGGGCCAGCGCCCGAGCAATTCGGCCTCAAAGCCGCCATCCATTTGCAGCACCGCACCGGGCCGGGGCTTTTTGCTGACCTTCATGTGCGCGGCCACTTCGTTGCCCTGCAGCACGCGCTCCACCAGCAACTCCAGCTTGCCGCCACTGGGCTTGCGGCCAAACAGCCGCGCCTTGATCACCTGCGTGTCGTTGAACACAAGCAAATCGCCACGGCACAAGCACTGCGGCAAGTCTTTGAACAAGCGATCCACCGGCGCGCCGCCAGTGCCGTCCAGCAAGCGCGAGGCGCTGCGCTCGGGCGCGGGGTGCTGCGCGATCAAATCACTCGCAAGCGCGAAATCGAAATCGCGGGTGCTAAA
>JAISNB010000214.1 GCA_031276435.1 Burkholderiaceae bacterium
CTCGGCCGTTTGGCGGGTGAAGGAGAATCTGCTGCGTGGCATACCAGGGATAGGGCCAGTGACCACCTGGATGCTGTTGCTGAAATGCCCGGAACTGGGACGGCTTGACCGGCGGCAGAAAAGCGGCGCTGATGGGCGTGGCGCCGCTGTCCAATGATAGCGGCAAGCATCGTGAACAGGCGGGCAAGCCGCCGAAAGTGGTCATCGTGGCCTGCATGCGCAAACTCCTGACGATCATAAACGCCATGCTGAAGCACAACACTCCCTGGCAAGCCCAGGGCGCGCGACCAGAGAAAGCGTGCTGTTCGGCATGAAGAGTGCCCCTTTGGACGTAAAAAGGGCTTGACAGCGAACACGGTTGCTCTCCACTTGTGGAGAGGGGTGCATATTGCCCCCTCCTCTTTGAGGAGGGGTGGGGGGAGAGGTCGGAGGGGGAGGGACCCCGGAAATTGCCCGCGCACCTAGAATATCTGCCCGCTGCGTAGGCCGAGCGGGGTTGGCGGGCGCGGCCTTGCCGTCAGGCTTCTGCTGTCGAAGAGTTGACAATGCGGCGCAGCGCATCGGTGTCGCGGATGCGCACGTAGCGTTGCTTGACTTCCACGATGTCCTCGTCGGCAAACTTGGAAAAAGTGCGGCTCACGGTTTCGAGCTTCAGGCCCAGATAGCTGCCGATCTCCTCGCGCGTCATGCGCAGCACCAGTTCTGATTGCGAGAAACCGCGCGCGTGCAGGCGCTGCACCAGATTGAGCAGGAAAGCGGCCAGCCGCTCTTCGGCGCGCATGCTGCCCAGCAGCAGCATGACCCCGTGCTCGCGCACGATTTCGCGGCTCATGATGCGGTGCACATGGTTTTGCAGCGCGGGCACTTCGCGCGAAAGCTCTTCGATGCGATCAAAGGGCATGACGCACACTTCGGCGTCTTCGAGCGCCACCGCGTCGCAGGTGTGGTGGTCGTTGACGATGCCGTCCAGCCCCATGATCTCGCCAGCCATCTGGAAACCGGTCACCTGATCGCGCCCGTCCTCGGTCACCAGACAGGTTTTGAAAAATCCCGTGCGCACCGCGTACAGACCGGCAAAAACATCTCCGTTGCTGTAGAGCAAGGCTCCGCGCTTGATTCTGCGCTGCGTTGCCACCAGCGCGTCGAGCTTGGAAAGATCGTCATCCGACAGATGCACGGGCATGCACAACTCGCGCAGATTGCATCCAGAACAGGCAACTTTGAGGGTGAGTGTCGCGGTCACAGTCAAACTTTTGGCTACACGGAAAAGATGGGCAAAAACCCCAACGGCGTTCACCGCCAATTGTAGGCCAAGCCAGCGGGGATTTTGATCCATGGCAAATGTGGCAGGGCCAGAACTGCGCGCGCGCTGGCGGCGTTGCGCGCAAAGACAGCCCGCAGCGGGTTCCTGAACATGACTTGATGCCCGTCAAGAAGAATCAACCCCTTTTGCGCCAGATTACTGGAACCTGTTTAATATCCGCTTGGAAGTCGCGTGCCAACCGTAAACCCCAGAGGCAAGAGCGCCGCCGTGCGGGGCATCCCGCAAGCGCCCATGTTTTTACGCCTTGCCGCGGGGATCGTCCCGGCAAGGCGTTGCGCAACCCAAAAAAGAAACACCCTTTATGAAGCCTGCTGTAACACGAGAGTTGCTGGAACGTTTTGATGTTCCGGGGCCGCGCTACACCTCGTACCCGACGGCCGACCGTTTCGTCGAAGCCTTTGGCGCCTCGGACTACATCCTGGCGCTGGGGCAGCGGCGCAACGGCGCGGCGGCGCTGGCGCTGCCGCTGTCGATTTACGTGCACATTCCGTTTTGCGAATCGCTGTGCTACTACTGCGCCTGCAACAAAATTGTCACCAAGCACAAAAGCCGCGCGGCGCCGTATCTGGACTACCTGCGCCGCGAGGTTGCGCTGCACATCGCCCATCTGGGCCGGGGCCAGACTGTCAGCCAGTTGCATCTGGGCGGCGGCACGCCCACGTTTTTCAGTGACGAGCAGCTCTCCGAGCTGATGGCGCTGCTGCGCGACAACTTCAACCTGGTGGCCGGTGGCGAATACTCCATAGAGATTGATCCCCGCACCGTCGACGAGCAGCGCCTGCGCCATCTGGCCAGACTGGGCTTCAACCGGCTGAGCTTTGGCGTGCAGGATTTCGATCCCGCCGTGCAAAAGGCCGTGCACCGCATCCAACCCGCCGAGCAGGTGTTCGATCTGGTCGCCAAGGCGCGCGCGATCGGGTTTGAATCGGTCAACATCGATCTGATTTACGGCCTGCCGCGGCAAACGGCTGAATCGTTCGAGCGCACCCTGGCGCAAGTCGGGCAGTTGCGGCCCGAACGCATCGCCCTGTACGCCTACGCGCATCTGCCCGAGCGTTTCAAACCGCAGCGGCGCATCCACGCCGAAGAACTGCCGCCCGCTGGCGGCAAGGTCTCCATGCTGGCTGGCGCATTGCAGGCCTTCGATGCCGCCGGATACGTGTACGTGGGCATGGATCACTTTGCCCTGCCCGAAGACGCGCTGGCCGTTGCCAAGCGGCAAGGCAGGCTGCACCGCAACTTCCAGGGCTACAGCACGCAACCCGATTGCGACCTGATCGGCCTGGGCGTTTCGGCCATCGGCAAAGTGGGCGCGACCTACTGCCAGAACGCCAAAACCATGGATGATTACACCGACATGATCGACCACGGCACGCTGCCCGTGGTGCGCGGGCTGGCCGTCACGCGCGACGACTTGCTGCGCCGCGCCGTCATCATGGCCATCATGTGCCAGGGCGAAGTGCTGTTCGAATCCATCGAATCGGCGCATCTGGTTGACTTCCACAGCTACTTTGCTCCCGAGCTGGAACAGCTGCAAACCCTGCAGGCGCAAGGCTTGGTGGAAGTAGGCGATGCCGCCATCCGCGTAACTGCCATGGGCTGGTTCTTCGTGCGCGGCGTAGCGCTGGTATTCGACAAATACCTGCAAGCCGACCGCACGCGCGCGCGCTTTTCCAAAATCATCTGAGCCGCGCGCATGCTTTGGTCTCTGGCGCTGACGGCGCTCGCCATGGGCGGCATGGGCGGGCCACACTGCGTTGCCATGTGCGGCGCGGCCTGCGCGGGCATTGGCCAAGCCGCGGGCGGCAAGCGGCGCGTGGCCGCGCTCGCGCTGTTCCAGCTTGGCCGCATCGTGGGCTATGCCCTGCTGGGCGCGCTGGCCGCCGCCGCCATGCAGGCGCTTGGCTGGCTGACCGTGCACTCAGCCGCGCTGCGACCCGTGTGGGCCATGGCGCATGTGGCCGCCGCCCTGATCGGCCTGATGCTCTTGATCCGGGCGCGCCAGCCGCTGTGGCTGGAAACCGGCACGCGCCGCGTCTGGGCCAAAGTACGCGCCGCCGCGCAATCGTGGGGCATGGCCGCGCCCGTCGCCCTGGGCATCCTGTGGGCTTTGCTGCCGTGCGGGCTGCTGTATTCGGCCCTGCTGGTCGCTATGCTCTCGGGCAACGCGCTCAGCGGCGCGGTGACCATGGCCGCGTTTGCGCTGGGCACCAGCGCGTCCATGTTCATCGGTCCCTGGCTGTTGCTGCGCGTTGGCGCTGACATGCGCGGCCAGTGGGGCGTGCGGCTGGCCGGATTGGCGCTGCTGCTCATGTCGGTCTGGGCGCTGTGGATGGGACTGGCGCACAACCAGGCCCCCTGGTGCGCGCCAGCGGCGGCCTGAACGCCTCAGAACCCCTGCAACCCCTGATACAGCATGTAAGCGGCCAACAGATACAACAGGCAGGCAAAAATGCGCTTGAGCGGCTTGACCGGCAAGGCATGCGCCGCCTTGGCGCCCAGCGGCGCGGTCAGCACACTGCAAACGGCAATGGCCGCCAGCGCCGGCAGCCACACATAACCCGCCGAATGGGGCGGCAAACCGGCATGGCCCCAACCGCTGATGACATAACCAATGACGTTGGAAACCGCAATCGGAAAACCCAGCGCCGCGCTGGTGGCAATGGCGCTGTGAATGGGCACATTGCACCAGGCCAGAAACGGCACACTCACAAAACCGCCACCCGCGCCCACCATGCCCGACAAAAAACCAATGCCGCCGCCCGCGCCAAACAGCCCCGGCAAAGCGGGCAACTGGCGCGCCGCGGACGGTTTGCGATCCAGAAACATCTGCGTGGCCGAAAACCCCACGAACAGCGCAAACACCAGCGCCAGCCAGGCGCCCCTGAGCAGCGCGAAAGCGCCCATGCTGGCTGCCATGGCGCCCACCCAAATGCCCGGCGCGAGCCGCCAGACAATGCGCCAGCGCACCGCGCCGCGCTGGTGGTGCGCGCGCACGCTGGAAATCGACGTAAACGCAATGGTGCCCATGGACGTGGCAATCGCCATCTTGACCGCCAGCCCAGCCTCCACCCCGTGCGTGGTCAAAATCAGCACGAGAAAAGGCGTCAGAACCATACCGCCGCCAATGCCCAGTAAACCCGCCAGAAAACCCGAAACCAACCCCAGCAGGGACAGCGGCAGCAAAGAAAAATCGAAAGTCATGATGGCATCGGTCGCGCGGGCAGCAAGCCACCTTTGCATGCGGCGGTGGTTTGTCTCACTGCAAAACTGCCTGGACGGGCCTCAAGGCCACTGCGCTTTGCGCCGCCTTGCGCCCCATTGCGGCAAAGCGGCCTGCGCGACTTCAAAAAGAGGGTCAACAAAAAGAAGCGTTCTCTTGCGCCACAAAGGCGGCGCGACCGTGAGAAAAACAACAACAGAACAGAGGTGTCTGCGCTGCCGCCGGGCCGTCATCCTGAACGCGGGGGTTCAGGTGGGCGAGGGCAGACTGGCCTTGGGTTCATCTAACGCGAGACGATCACGCCAGCCAGACAATGTTCCAAGCCCTGGCTCATACGAGCATTGGTTCAAGGACATATAAAGCCCAGCATGCAGCGCAGACCCGGCCATTTTACCGATGGCCGCTGCCACATGTCGACTGCGTTGCTGAAAAGGTGCATGGGGGGCTGCGGCCTTCGTAGTGACGGAAACAGGGAATGGTTTCGTCACCCCGAGACGCAGGCAAAAAAAGCGATCCGCAAGGGATCGCTCAAAGAGGTGACCATCCACTTGGTCACAGGAAAAAACGGGAGACCGTTCTTTCAGGGTCTGACGGCTATTTTCAGAACGCCGTCACGCTGATGGGAGAACAGGTCATACGCCTCGACGATGTTGTCAAGTTTGTAGTGGTGCGTAACCAGCGCGCCAAAGTCGGCGCGGTTAGAGGCAATCACGCTCATCAACCGGCGCATGCGCTCTTTGCCGCCGGGGCACAGCGCGGTGTTGATTTTATGGTCGCCCAGGCCAGCGGCAAACGACGACAGCGGGATGGTCAGGTCTTTGGAATAAACCCCCAGACTGGAGAGCGTACCGCCGGGCTTGAGCACTTTCATGGCCTGCTCGAACGTGCTTGGCAAGCCCAGGCACTCGATGGAAGCGTCCGCGCCCCGGCCGCCGGTGAGCTTCATCACCTCGGCCACCACGTCGGCCTTGGTGAAATTGATGGTCACGTCGGCCCCCATTTTCCGGGAGATCGAAAGGCGGTGGTCATTGCCGTCTACCGCGATGATGGTCGATGCGCCCAGCAGCCGCGCCCCGGCGGTGGCGCACAGCCCGATCGGGCCTTGCGCAAACAGCACCACGGTATCGCCAATGCGGATGTTGGCGTTCTCGGCGCCCTTGAAGCCGGTGGACATGATGTCGGGACACATCAGCACCTGCTCGTCTGTCAGGCCATCGGGAATCGGGGCCAGATTGCCCTCGGCGTCGGGCACCAGCACGTACTCGGCCTGCGTGCCATCAATCAGGTTGCCAAAGCGCCAACCCGCCGTGGCCTTGTAACCGTGGCAACCACAAAGGCCCTTGGCGACCAGGTAACTGCCGTCTTGCGAGGGCGCGCCGTCTTGCGCCGCATACGAGTTGAAGTTGGGACAAATGGCGCCCGCAATCACGCGCTGGCCTTCCTTGTAGCCCTTGACGGCGCTGCCCAGTTTTTCAATCACGCCAACCGGCTCATGCCCCACCGTCAGCCCCTTTTCGACGGGGTACTCGCCCTTGAGGATGTGAATGTCGGTACCGCAAATCGTAGTGGTGGTGATGCGGATCAGCGCATCGTTGGGGCCTACATCGGGGACCGGCTTGTCCGCCAGTTCAATGCGCCCGGGCTGCACAAAAACAGCCGCCTTCATCATCTGTGCCATACACATCACTCCTTGAAAAGTCAGAGGTCGCGGCCCAGGCAGCGGTTTGCCGCCTTGCCAGCCACGACGCGGTTGTCTGCTGACACCGCCGCCCACCCAAGCACGCATGCGGGCGGGCAGCAAGCGCCAAACCGACCACCAAGCATAACCCATGGCGCACTCTTCACCTACGCACCATGGATGCTGGCCCATGCACAGATTCATTGCGCGCTGCGGCCACCGCCGAACTTGCCGCAACCGTGGCGGCGCGACGTGCCCAAGGCAAGCAGGCAGGCGCGCGCCGATGTCGTCAAAAGCCCGGCAGACAGCTTGCCGCGCCACATGGCTGCTGTGGTTTCAGTAGTCCGTCATTGCTGGGAGAACGCCGCTTGCAAATCCATACCATCGGTGAAGCTACAGGTTGTGGGGGCAATAAGTGGGCCGTTGAACAACGGAGCAACCTCAAACTCTTGTCATTGCGAGTGCCCGCAAGGTACGCGGGGCAATCCAGACAAGCCTTTCAGCCTGTGCCTTGACGTTTTTGATGGCCGAACCCGTATCATGGTGGATTGCCGCGTCGCGCTGCGCACTCCTATGACAGAGAACATTCGCGCCGCCGTTTGCCTTCCTCTCCCCCATTCATGGGAGAGAGTACCCCGAAGGGGCGAGAGAGGGTGGCGCTGCAACATCGACCCAGGCACTGCGCATTGGGTGCGGGAGTCCCCCTCACCCAACCCTTGTATCTTCCCCTTGCAGGCCAAAGAGGATAGATTTCTCTGGTTTGACCAGCCCGGCTGGACGCTCCTGGCTCTCCCATGGGATCATCACTGTCCCAGAGGGCAGACGAGCT
>JAISNB010000232.1 GCA_031276435.1 Burkholderiaceae bacterium
TTCTTGGACAGCACCGTCGCTATGGCCGCCGTCAGCGTGGTCTTGCCGTGATCCACGTGCCCTATCGTCCCTACGTTGACGTGCGGCTTCTTGCGCTCAAATTTCTCTTTTGCCATTTCTTCGACTCCGAAAAAAATTACCCGATCAACACATGACAGACAGCGGCGCGACCGCCCGAGCGACGCGCCAAACTGTGGTGCCCTTGGCGGGAATCGGACCCGCGACCTCTCCCTTACCAAGGGAGTGCTCTACCACTGAGCCACAAGGGCAAAACCTCTCGCGCCATCGCGCCACCACCACGGACAACTGGAGCGGGAGACGGGAATCGAACCCGCATCATTAGCTTGGAAGGCTAAGGTTCTACCATTGAACTACTCCCGCCGATCCTCTGACTGCAGCGCCCGCACGCGGGCGGCCAGCCATCAGAAATCCCCGGAAAACCGCTTTCCAAACGCCCACAGCCGCCTTGCCAGCGCGCCATTGCGCAAAAACCGCTGGTGGAGAGGGCTGGATTCGAACCAGCGTACTCGCAAGAGGGCAGATTTACAGTCTGCTGCCATTAACCACTCGGCCACCTCTCCAGCACAGAGAACCTGTAATTATGCCACCAATTCGTGGCGCTGGGCAATGCCCCTTCAAGCTGCGCCCTCAGGCGGCGCCCAGCCAGTCAATGGGCGGCGCGCCATGCGCCTGCAAAAACGCATTGGCCTGCCTGAAATGCCCGCAGCCGATGAAGGGCGCGGGCGGGCGCAAAGCCGACAGCGGCGAGGGGTGGTTGGCCAAGAGCCACAGATGCGCCCTGGCCGCTTGCACCTCTGGCGGGCAATGCGCTTGCGCGTGCGCGCCCCAGAGCATGAAAACGCGCGGCGACTGCGCGGCGCTGTTTTTGAGGTGCGCCAAAACCGCATGGGTCAGCGCCTGCCAGCCCAGGCGCGCGTGGCTGGCGGCCTGGCCTGCTTCCACCGTCAAACTGGTGTTGAGCAACAAAACGCCCTGGCGCGCCCAGTGTTCCAGATGGCTGGGCGGCGCGCGCGCGGCGACGCCATCGCGCGCCAGTTCCTTGAAAATGTTGCGCAGACTGGGCGGAACGCGCACGCCGGGCGCAACGGCAAATGCCAGGCCGTTGGCCTGGCCCGGCCCGTGGTACGGGTCTTGTCCCAGAATGACCACGCGCACCTGTTCGGGCGGCGTGAGCGCCAGTGCGCGCAGCGGCTGCGGCGGATAAACCACGGCGCCCGAGCGGATGCGCTCGCGCAGGCGCTGGCCGAGTTGCTGTCCTTCGGCGCTGTCCAGAAAGTTTTGCAGCAGCGGCTGCCAACCGGGCGCAACTTGCGCCACGCCCGTGGGCCAATCCTGAAGGCCGGGCGCGTCACTTGCCAGCGCGTCGCCCCATTCAAATTCTCTTGGCATTGCCTGAACAAAAGTTGTTACGCGCGCACCCATTCAGGCAAACAACCTGGCCAGCGCCTCGCCTGGTTCGGGCGCGCGCATGAAAGCCTCGCCCACCAGAAAGGCGTGTACGCCAGCGGCGCGCAGGCGGCGCACGTCGTCGCGCGTGGCAATGCCGCTTTCGGTTACCAGCAGGCGCTCGGGCGGCACGCTGGCGCGCAAATCAAGCGTGGTTTGCAGCGAGACTTCAAATGTGCGCAGGTTGCGGTTGTTGACGCCCATCAGCGGTGTTTTCAGGCGCAGCGCGCGCTCCAGTTCCGCCGCGTCGTGCGCTTCCACCAGCACCGCCATGTCCAGCGCCAGTGCCTGCGCTTCCAGATCGCGCATTTGCGCGTCGTCCAGGCAGGCGGCGATGAGCAAAACGCAGTCGGCTCCCATGGCGCGCGATTCGTAGATCTGGTAGGGATCGATCATGAAATCCTTGCGCAGCACGGGCAGATTGCAACTGGCGCGGGCCTGTTTGAGGTCATCGGGGCGGCCCTGGAAAAACTGCCTGTCCGTCAGCACCGACAAACAGGCTGCGCTCACCGTGCCGCCCGAATCGGTGTCGCCCACGGCATAGCTTTGCGCAATGTCGGCTGGCGCGAAATCGGGCCGGATCACGCCTTTGCTCGGGCTGGCTTTTTTGACTTCGGCAATCACCGCCGCCTGGCCCGCTGCCACCTTGGCGCGCAAGGCGCCCACAAAGTCGCGCGTGAGCACACGGCTTTCGGCATCGGCGCGCACTTCGGGCAGCGGCAATTTTTTCCGGGCGGCAGCCACTTCGTCGCGCTTGGCGGCCACGATTTTCTTGAGGATGTCACTCATCGGTTGCTTGCGTTTTGTCTTGTTCCAATGCCGCTGGCGGCGGCGCTTTGAGGATTTTCACGAACGCGCGCTGCATCACAAACGCTGCGACCCAAAAGCCGCTGCCCTGCCAGATGGTCCGCATGCGCGCCTGTCTCTTTTTTGCGGGCGGCGCTCAGTGCGCCGCCGCGCCGTGTTTCTGGCTGAAGGCCACCACCTGCTCCAGCTTGGCGCGGGCCGCGCCGGAATCGATACTTTTGCGCGCCAGCGCCAGGCCATCGGCAATGCTGCCTGCCACGCCAGCCGCGTACAGCGTAGCGCCCGCGTTGAGCAACACAATGTCGCGCGCCGCGCCTTCGTCGCCCGCCAGCACGCCGCGCAGCATGGCGACCGATTCCTGCGGCGACGCCACCTTGATGGCGCGGCTGCTTTGCATGCGCAAGCCGAAATCCTCGGGGTGAATGTCGTATTCGGTGATCCGGCCATCCTTGAGTTCGCCCACCTGCGTGGCCGCGCCCAGACTCACCTCGTCCATGCCGTCGCGCCCATACACCACCACCGCGTGCTGCGCGCCCAGGCGTTGCAGCGCCCGCACCTGGATGCCCACCAGATCCGGGTGGAAAACGCCCATCAGAATATTGGACGCGCCAGCGGGGTTGGTCAGCGGCCCCAGAATATTGAAAATGGTTTTGACGCCCATCTCGTGGCGGATGGGCGCGACGTTCTTCATGGCCGGATGGTGGTTGGGCGCGAACATGAAGCCCACGCCGGTTTCGGCCACGCTTTGGGCAATCTGCCCGGGCGCGAGGTTCAGATTCAGGCCCAGCGCCTCCATCACATCGGCGCTGCCAGACTTGCTGGAAACGCCGCGCCCGCCGTGTTTGGCCACCCGGGCGCCCGCCGCGGCCGCCACGAACATGGAGCACGTGCTGATGTTGAAGGTGTTTGCGCCATCGCCGCCCGTGCCCACCACATCCACCAGATGGGTGCGATCGGCAATGTGCACCTTGGTCGAAAACTCCTGCATCACCTGCGCGGCGGCGCTAATCTCGCCAATGGTCTCTTTCTTCACGCGCAAACCCGTCACGATGGCCGCCACCATCAATGGGGAAATCTCGCCCTTCATGATCATGCGCATCAGGTGCAGCATCTCGTCATGAAAAATTTCCCGATGCTCAATGGTGCGCTGCAACGCTTCCTGCGGTGTGATGGACATGTAAATCTCGCTCAAAAAATCAGCCAAACAAACAACAACCAGCGGCCCTGCGCCGCTCAAACGCCGCCACCGCCACTAGGCGGCAAGGCGCGCAGCGCAACCGGCCCGCGCTGCCCGTATGGTACGCGCGCGGCCATCGGCCCCAAGCGCCCTCATGCTGTTGCGCTTTTCTTGACAACGCGCGTGCGCGCTAGGCCAGAAAATTCTTCAGCATCGCGTGCCCGTGCTCGGTCAGGATGCTCTCGGGATGAAACTGCACGCCTTCCATGCGCACACCGTGCGCCAAAGCCTTGTGGCGCACGCCCATGATCTCGCCGTCGTCAGTCCAGGCGGTAATTTCCAGTTCGCTCGGGCAGCTTTCGCGCTCGATGGCCAGCGAGTGGTAGCGGTTGACCGTGAACTGCCTGGGCAAACCGGCGAACACCCCTTTTTGCGTGGTGGTAATCACGCTGGTTTTGCCGTGCATCAGCGTCTGCGCGCGCACAATCTTTCCGCCCAGCGCCGCGCCAATGGCCTGATGGCCCAGACACACGCCCAGAATGGGCAGCTTGCCCGCAAAGTGGCGAATCGCCGCCACCGAAACGCCCGCCTCGCCGGGCGAACACGGACCGGGCGAAATGCACAGCCGCTCGAAATCGCCCGCCTCAAAGCGCGCGTCCAGCTCGTCCAGCGTCACCTCGTCATTGCGCAGCGTGGTGACCTGGGCGCCCAGCTCACCAAAATACTGCACGATGTTGTAGGTAAAGCTGTCGTAGTTGTCGATCATCAGAAGTTTAGGCATTACAACTCCTTGATTTATAAGGATAAAACTCCGATGAAGGCTCGCCGCTACTCACATCGTTATACACATTTGCAGTGGATCTCAGTGGAACGAGGACCGAAAAGTCGTCCGAACGGGCTGGGAACGCAGTGATGGGCACCACGTCGCGTTGCTGCGACACGGACCGACGAGGGCGCAGGCAGGGGAGCGAAAGCGGCCGATTGCGCGATGCACGCGCAGGCACACCTCGCGCCGTTGAAGCGCGTGGAGTTCGTGTTCTAGAGGGTGTTGATGGCATCGGGCAATCTCCTAAGTTCTTGGAGCCGCCGTGCCGGAGAGCCATCTGCTGAACCTTGCCCACCGATACGGCGGCAAAGCGCGGTACGAAACCGCAACGACGTGCCGCTTCCTATTGGAAGCGCCACCACTGAGCAACGTTGATCGAATCGATGCGGTTCATTGGCAGACCGTAGTTCAGCTAACCGGAAGATGCGTGCGGACAGGAAGTCCCCACAGCAGATTCACAACCGGAGCATACTACCACGCCGCACCCGGTAGCCGTCCACCATCACCACCGCGGCGTGGCCCTCCGAGAACGCCAGCAAGTTCAGTCACCCGAGGCGGCTGTTCCATTCTTCACGCGCAGCAAGAACCGTTTCATGGGCTCGGAGGGATCACCCTGCCTGCGCAGCAGATAGGTCGTCAGCGTCGGTGGGGTGACACCGGCCAGTGGCCGGATCGCAATAACGGCAGCTCGAAGACGCGGATGCCCAGCTCGGGTTCTTCCTCGCGGCTGCGCGCCAGCAGCGAGGCGATTCGCGGCTGGGCCAGACTGTCGCAAATGGCGATGCGCAGCGCCCTGGGTGGCTTGGATGGCCTGGATGGCGTGGTCGACCGTGGCCAGCACGCGGCGCGCATCGCCCAGCAGCATCTGGCCGGCCCAGGTCAGGCGCAGCCGGGCACGCAGCGCGTCGAA
>JAISNB010000034.1 GCA_031276435.1 Burkholderiaceae bacterium
GGCTGTTTTTTGAAGGCCGCTTTAGAACGGCATCGAAAGTGCCGCAACCTGCCTGCGGCGCATGCGCGCATTGATCCACGCATCCGCTTGCAGCGCCCGTGCACGGCGCGCGGTTAGCCGGTTGATTCCCCCGCTTTCGCGCGCCCCAACCCCAAAAGGCAAAACCTTGGCGGGTACTGGCGCGGCGTTGCAGGTTGCAAAGCGCCTTGTCGAGTGCGCAATCCAATCCAGGCAGCTTGATGTTTTGCGCCTTGTCGCCCCCCCACCCCGCAGAACGCCAAAACACGCGCTTGCGTGTGATGCCCAAGAAGCCTCTGATTCAAAAATAATCGTCATTGCGGGCAGCGCGCCGAAGGCGTGGCGGCAAAGCAATCCATGGCCGGGGATGGATTGCCACGGGGCCAAAGCCCCTCGCGATGACAGTGAATCAGGGATTTCCTGACAAAACACAAAGCCGGTTTTCAGGGCGGGGCGATGGCGTGCGCCGCTTCTTCCGAGCCAAAGCACTGTGCGTAGTCGGCGCAGACGCCGCAACTGGGCGCTTTGCAGATGAGCACTTCTTCGCGCAGGCACAGTTGCCGGTAGAAGAATTTCTTCCACTTCATGTCGTTGGTGTTGAGCGCGGCCAGGCGCGGGAACCAGTGCGCGATCAGGGCCGAGAGTTCGCGCCGCGAGGGCAGGTAGAGGTCTTGCCAGAGGTGATTGTCGCCAAGGCTCGCGCAGGCAAGCGCGTGGGCGATGGCGCTGGTTTCCTCGGCTGAACAGCAGTTTGCGCCGCCACCGCCGTCGTTGGCGTGCTCGCGCAGCAGTTGGGCCAGGTCGTCGATTTCGCCCTGGCGCGGTTCGTGGCGGCAGGCGTTGGCCAGCAGCGCCCAGTCAAGCCCGAGCGCCACATCGGCGCCGGGAAACCATCGATCCAGCAGGCGGCGGGTTGCGCTGGCATCCATGCCCGGCATTGGCAGCAGGCGGCGGCCATGGCGGTCAAAGGCCGCGGCCAGCACGCCAGCGAGCGCCATGGTGGCTGGCTCTTGCGGGTTGGCCGCAAAAGACATGAGTAGCGCGTGCGTGCCCATGGTTCCTGGCGCCTGGGTTCAATGCCTTTGGGGCCGTGGCGGCGCGCCGCCAGCCGCGCCTTGGAGGAATGCCTGGCCGCCGCAAAGCGACGCATTGCGCAAGAGAGTGCGGCGTGCCATGTTCTACACCGTGGCAGCGGCGTGCGTGTAGCACTTCTTGGGACAGATTTTTGCGCAGGCGGTGCAGCCAATGCACAGTTCCTGGTGCGCGATTGTCATGACTTTTTTTTCGTATTCGCCGTCTTCGTCATCGTCGTCGTCCAGGTGGATGTGTTGTCCGTCCTCGTCGAGTCCGACCAGTTCCAGCACGCCGCGCGGGCAGACTTTGAAACAGCGGCCACAGCCGATGCATTTGTGCTGGTCCAGTTCGGCGACGAAGGTGGGCGTCCAGGTTGCGCCACTGGGAAGGGTGATGCTAAAGACTGTCATTGCTGGCTCCTTGTTCTGGCTGGCTAAGTGGCGTGGCGGGCGGCGCTGGGCGGATCAGGCCGATGGCGCGGCGGCAGCGGCTTGCTGCTGCTGGCGCGCTTGCATCAGGGCCGCGTGCGCGTCGTGGCAACGCTGGGCGACGCTGAGGATTTGCTCCCAGTTGGTGGGCAATTCTTCCGAGAGGTCGTGCAAGTCCATTTTGGCTTGCGTGGCCTGGGCACTGAGTTTTTTCAGGCGGGCCTTGAGTTCTTCAGCGGTTTCCATGTTCAGTCTCCTGCGCCAAATTGCGCGACGGCGGGGTATTGCCGGATCATTGCGACGGCTTCGTTGAAAAATTTGGTGCCTGCTTCTGACAGTTTGGCGAGCGAGGCAAAGCCAAAGCGGTGCACGTCGCGCAGTTGCTTGTTGACGACCACCAGCCGCCCGGCAATCAAGACCATGCGGCCAAAGCCTTCGTGGCTCATCTTCATCATCGGCGAGACCATTTGGCCGGTTTCGCGCTCGATCGCCACGGCAATGGCGTTGTAGAAGATTTCCAGCCGCCACAGCGTTTCAGGGTCCGGGTCGCCCATGATGGGGATTGCGCGGCGCTCTTCGGGCGTGTGGATGTAGGGTTTGAGCAATTGCAGATCGCTCTTGCCGTCCCACGCGCCATGGGCGTCTTGCGCACGCAGTTGTTTGATGAGTTGCTGCACAAACGGATCGGCAAGATAAGCTTCATCGCCCGCCGCTGCCGCCGCCGCAGTTGCGTCCAGGGTTGCGTTTTCAGCCATGGTGCACCGCCTCGTCGTCGTCTTCAAAATCAAAGGATGGCGCGCTGTCTTTGGCCAGCGCCTTGCGCAGCCACGGTGGCGGCGTGCCCTGGAGCACGGCCTGCAATTTGTCGAGGATTTCGGCTATTGGCTCGGGCTGCGCCACTTTGACGGGATGGATTTTCTGGGCGACCACGCGCGCCGCGCCAGAGCCGCCGATGGCCGCCACGTAGAGGATGGCGCAGTCCCTGATGGCGTCGAGCTTGGGGGCGAGTTTGTCCTCGTCGCCGTCCTCTTCCAGTTTGCCGTCGAAGTCAAAGCATTCGACAAAGCGGTGGCCGTGCGGCGTGACCTCGTAGGTCACGATGGCTTTGGCCCAGCCGAAGTGCGCGTTGACGCATTCCTTGTCCTGGGTGGCAAAAGCGATTTTCATGGGGGTTTTCCTTGCGGTCAGTGGTGGGGTGATGGTGTGTGGCGTCAAGCGCTGGCCGCGGCGGCGGCGGTTGTTGTGCTGGCGCCTTCTGTGCCGCTGCCAGCAACACCCGCTGCTGGCATGCTGGCGGCGGCTGCGGCGCGGCGCGCATGGGGCGAGAGCGGCCAATCGCCGGGCTGGTGGTGGGCAATTTGGTCGATCATCAGGTTGGCGATTTCAAAGATCAGGTTCATGGTGCCGCGGTAGCCCACCTGGCAGCGGTGCGCGTTGCCAACGCGGTCGAATACCGGAAAGCCCACGCGCAGCAGCGGCTTTTGCAAACGCTCTGCCGCCTGGCGGCCATGGGAGTGCGTGATGAGCAGGTCGCAGTCTGCCGCGCCGCGCTCCAGGTCTTCAAGGTCGCCCAGCAAGACCTGCTCGGCAGGCAGCAACGCGAGCGCGGGCGATTTGGTGGTGCTCACGCAGCAGCACAGTTGGGCACCCATTTCGTGCAGCAGCGCGCCCACGGCCAGCAGCAGGTCTGGCTCCGCGCCGATGGCGACTTTGACGCCGCCCGTGTAGAAGTGGCCGTCCAGCATGGCGTCCAGCAGTTGGCTGCGCTGACGCCGGTATTTGGGCGGCACTGGCCGGCCCGAGATTTGCGCCAGGCGCTGCAACAGCCGGTCGACCGCTTGCAGCCCGGTCAGGCGCTCGAACACCTCGAACGGCGTGCCCGCAATGGCGGCCAGCGCCTCGGTGCCCGCGCGCGTTTGCTCGCCCACACCGATGGTGAAGGCCGACGCGCCCGCCGCGCGGATTTGCTCCAGCGTGGTGCCGCCAAGCGTGGTGCCGCGCCAGTCGGGCGCGATGTGGCCGTCCAGCGAGCCGGAGATGTCGGGCAGCACAATGGCCGCCAGGCCAAAGGCCTCGACCATCTCGCGCAGCTCGTCGATGTCGCCCGGCGCAAGGTGGCTGCCCGGCAGCAGCGTGATTTGCGCGCCGTTGACGGGCAGCGGTTTGACCAGCGCCTTGACAATGCCGACGAGCGCGTGTTTGTAGCCGTCCTCGAAAGCGCCCACGTAGTCCGGCGTGGAGACATAAATGATTTCGGTGTCGGCCAGCTCCGGCCTGCGCTGGCGCACGACTGCCAGATAGCCGTTGACGTCGTCGCCCTTGGTTTCGGTCAGGCCCGTGGAGCAGATGGCGATGATTTTTGGCGCGTTGCGCTTGTGGATGTTGAGCAGCGCGCCCTCGATGTTGTCGTAGCCGCCCAGGATGGTGGTGACCTCGTTCATCGCCGTGGTCTGCAAGGGAATGGCTTCCTTGAAGTGGCGCACCAGCAGTACCAGGCCGAAAGAGGTGCAGCCCTGCGCGCCGTGCATGACCGGCATGCAGGCGTCCAGCCCCATGAACGCAAAGCTCGCGCCAAGCGGCTGGCTCATTTTGAGCGGGTTGACCGTGCAGGCTTTTCGGGATTCGACGATGCGGGCCATGCGAAATCGCTCCGGTTGGGATGGTGGGTGCTGGGGTGGTCGTGGCGGTGGTTGCCGCTGGCGCTTCAGGCGGGCAACTCATCAGGCGCAAGGCCCATGGCCTTGCGGGCAATGTTGGCCAGAAAGTCCATGCCAGCCGCTGGCGCCCCGGATGGCGGCAAGGCAGTCGCAGCCGCCGCGCCTGTCGTCGCCACCACCACGCCGTCATCGTCCCAGGGGGCGGCAATGCGCACCTGCTGCCACACCGGGTTGGAGATGGCGCGGTCGATCTCGTGCACCAGTTCCACCATGCCCTCATAGCCGCTGTAGGGATGGTGGCGCTCCTGGTTGATGTCCAGCCACGGCATGCGCGCCTTGAGCGCGACAAACTGCGAGCGGCCACCGGAGAGCATGATGTCGGCCCTGGCCTGGCTGAGCATCTGGTACATCTCGCGCGGCGTCATGTCGTCGATCATGTGCGCGTCATCGCCCATGATTTCCCGGATTTTTTCCTTGTCTTGCGGGGTGCTTTTCTTGACGCTGGTGCCCACGATCTCCAGGCCCGCCTCTTGCAGCGCCGCGACCACCGACCACGACTTGACGCCGCCGGTAATGAGCAGCACGCGCTTGCCCGCCAGGCGCTGCCGGTAGTGCGCGATGCGTTTCCAGGCGCGCGCCTCCTCGACCTCGATCAACCGTTCGGCACGCTCCGGCAGATCGCCCGGCGCGCCCTGCTGCACCAGCAGGCGCGCAATCTGGCGCAGCGCCTCGCTCATGTCGCCAATGCCGTAGAACGAGCCTTCAAAGTACGGAATGCCGTAACGCTGCTGCATCCGGGTGGCGATGTTGATCATGGACTTGGAGCAAACCATCATGTTCACCCTGGCCCGGTGCGCGCTGGCAATCTCGTTATAGCGCCCATCGCCCGAGATGCACGACAGAACGCGGATGCCCAGAGCGTCCAGCAGCGGCTTGACCTGCCAGAGTTCGCCCGAGAGGTTGTATTCGCCAATGATGTTGATGTCGCAAGGCGTGGTGTATTCAGGCTCGCGGGTGCCGATCACGTAGTCCAGCAGCGCCTCGCCGCCCAGCTTGTTGCCCAGGTTCTTCGGCCCTGCAAAGCCCGGCGCGTTGACCGCGATGACGGGTTTTCCAAAACGCTCGCTGGCGCGCTTGCACACCGCCTCGATGTCGTCGCCGATCAGCGCCGTCACGCAGGTCTGGTAGACAAAAACGGCTGGCGGGTCGTATTTCTCGATGATCTCGCGCACGCTCTTGAACAGCCGCTTCTCGCCGCCGTAGATCACGTCGAATTCGTTGACGTCGGTGGTAAAGCCGCTGCGGTAAAGCTGCGGCCCGGAAGAGGCGGCGTGCCGGTTGTCCCAGGAGTTGCCTTCGCAAGCAATTGGCCCGTGCACAAGGTGCGCGGCGTCCACGATGGGTTGCAACGCGATCTTTGCGCCGTCAAAGGCGCAGCCGCCCGCAGCCGCGCCCGGCGCAAGCTGCCGGGTGCAACCCTTTTTGCGCTCTTTCTCGCTTTTGCCCTGGTTCTTGCCGCAACCTGGCTCGTTGAACACTTCGGCAATTCTGGCTTTGAGTGAAACCGACATGGGAAAAGTCCTGGCAAAACTTGTGGGATCGGTTTCTCTTTGCAGATTTAATGCCAGCCCGAAATGCCGCCCCTGCGGCACCCTTTGGGTGCCAATCGGGCGCGCTTGCCGCGACATTCTGGCCGGTTTGAACGGATTGCGACGCAGCGTTTGCGACAGCGCCCGACAAAACGGCCCAACCCAACCCCTCCCACGCCCTGTTTTTTGAACGCTTGCGCGCGATGGCCAGACTCCCGAAAAGATGCGACTCGCAAGAATGCGCGCGCCTGCGGCGCTCGCAATGACGCCTGCATTTCTCTCTCCCACTTGTGGGAGAGAGTGCCCCGACAGGGGCGAGAGAGGGACAAAAAACAACACTGCGCACGCCCGCCTTCTGCGCGGTGGCGGCTACCCCGCCTTTTCCGTCATTGCGCGCAACCGCCCGCCTCGCCGTCATGGCGAGGAGCGAAGCGACGCGGCAATCCATGAAAGACCAAGCAAGGCCGCTTGCGTACCAGGCCCACCGCGCGGCGTTCGTTGTCACCAAAGCAACCAGAACGCCCAAGGCCCAGCGCCACAGCAAGCTGCGCGGCAAACACTCTGGATTGCCACGCGCCTGCGGCGCTCGCAATGACGAAGAACATACCTTGCGGCCAACGGCAGAGGCGGGTTTCAAACCCGCCCCTACAGATGCACGCTCAAGGTGCACAAATGCTCTGCCCACAGCGCGCGGCTTTGCTTTTCTCTCTCTCCCCCTTGAGAGAGAGAGTGCCCCCGGGCCTCTCTCCATCTCTCCCCCTTTGTTCCCTCTCCCCAACTCTCCCCCCAAGGGGGAGGGTGCAATTTGCTCCCCTCTCCGCTTGCGGAGAGGGGCAGGGGGAGAGGATGGGGCGCAAGAGGGTGGGCAAAAAACAACACACACCCATTAAAAAGCGGAACTATTTCACACTTTCCGCGTTTTTTTCACTTTCGCACCTCTCTGCCTGTTGCAAAATGCGGGCACGCATGCTAACGTGCATGCGCGTCTTGGCCCCGCGCCGATCTGCCGATCTTGTTCCCCCCTGTGTTGCAGTGCCATCCAACGCAACGCACACAGAGGGGCGCATGAGAGAAGCGGCAAGGCACAAGGGCCGAAACCACCACCAACCATCCATCCCGTCAACTTGCAAGGAGCAAGATATGCTAAA
>JAISNB010000099.1 GCA_031276435.1 Burkholderiaceae bacterium
ATTTTGCTGATTGCTGATTGCTGATTGCTGATTGCTGATTGCTGATTGCTGATTGCTGATTGCTGATTGCTGATTGCTGATTGCTGATTGCTGATTGCTGATTATATCAGCGGTTGAAGAATGAAGTCCAGAAGTTCCGGAATTTATTTCTGATATGTTGCTATTTCGCATATCTTGCTCCTGTTGCAGGTTGGAATGGGATGGGTGGTGGATGCGCCTCGCGCCCCTTACCTTGCCGCTTCTTCATGCACCCCATGCACTGCGCCGGGTGGCGCGCGGCAACACAGGGGGAACAAGATCGGCGGATCGGCGGATCGGCGCGGGGCCAAGACACGCATGCCATGCTAGCAGCATCTCCGCGTTTTGCAACAGGTACAGGCGCGCAAAAATGTAAAAAACGCGGAAAGTGTGAAATAGTTCCGCTTTTTGATGGGTGTGTGTTGTTTTTTGCCCACCCTCTCTTGCCCCTGCCGGGGCACTCTCTCCCTCACGAGGGAGAGAGAAAGGCGGGCGGCAGCGCGGGCAGAGGTGTGCACGATGGATTGCCACGGGTCTACGGCCCTCGCAATGACGGAGACAGAGGAAACACCTCTCTTCATTGCCCTCGCCCCATCCTCACCCCCCGTCCCTCTCCACAAGTGAAGAGGGGAGCATATTGCACCCTCCCCTTTAGGAAGGGATGGGTGAGAGGGGAGTTCCCGCATACAGCGCCGCGCTTGAAGCCGCGTTGTGCCAACCCTCTCTCGCCCCTGCCGGGACACTCTCTCCCTCGGGGGGAAAGCAGGCGCGGCATCTGGGTCGATGTTGCGCCCCCTAACCCCGAAAAGCTGCGCGCAACGTATACAGGCGTGCGGGCATAACAATGTGCCCCGCATTCCCGGACACTTTTTTGCAGGAGAGAAAGCACCATGTCCAGAACACTGACCAGCGCCGTTGCCCTCTGTGGCGCGGCCCTTTGCGCCGCCGTCCTTGGTGGCGCAGCCCTTTACAGCAGCACCACCACCGCCACCCATGCTGCGCCGCCAAAGGCGAGCGCGCCCGCCGCGCAGCAAGTCAGCGGCGCGCAAGACCGCAGCGCCGTGGCACTGACCATCTACAACGAGCGTGTGGCGCTGGTGCGCGAGGAGCGCACCCTGCAATTCGGGCAGGGCGTCAACCGCGTCGCCTTGCGCGAGGTATCGGCAAAAATCAAGCCCGAAACTGCCAGCCTGCGCAGCCTGGACAGCGGCGCGCCGCTGTTCTTGCTGGAACAAAACTTCGACTTCGATCTGATTACGCCGGAAAAACTGCTGGACAAGCACGTGGGCGAAACCGTCACCGTCGTGCGCCCCGGCCCTGCTGGCGCGGGCGGTAGCGGCGGCGGCGACTTGCGCGAGGACGCCAAAGTGCTGGCCAACAACTCTGGCGTGGTGCTCCAGTACGCTGACCGCATCGAAACCGGCCTGCCCGCGGGAGGGCGCATCTTCTACAAAACGCTGCCCGCCAACTTGCGCGACCGCCCCACGCTGGTGGTGGACTTGCAAACCGCAAAACCAGGCGCGCGCAAAACCGAACTTTCCTACCTGAGCGATGGCTTTGACTGGAAGGCCGACTACGTGGCCACGCTGGCGCAAGACGAGCACGCCCTGGATCTGGCTGGCTGGGTCACACTCACCAACCAGAGCGGCGTCGCGTATGAAAACGCGCTCCTGCAACTGGTGGCTGGAGACGTCAACAGCGCGCGCGACGACATGCGGCGAAGCCGCGCTGTCTACGATGCGGCGCCAGCAGCCATGATGGCGCCCAAGGCCATGGAACGCGAAGAACTGTTTGAATACCACCTCTACACGCTGGCGCGCCCCACCACCTTGCTCAACCAGCAAACCAAGCAAGTCGCGCTGCTCAATGCCGCCAAAGTGCCCGTGCGCAAGGAATACCGCATGCAGGGCGCGCCGCACTGGTACCACCGCAGCGACACGGACACGCCCGAGCGGGGCGAAAAACGCCAGGTCGAGGTGTTTGTGGAATTCGACAACAAGGGGGGTGATCTGGGCCAGCCCATGCCCAAAGGCATCGTGCGCGTCTACAAAAGCGACAGCCATGGCAGGGCGCAATTCATTGGCGAAGACCGCATCGACCACACGCCCAAAAATGAAAACGTGCGCCTCAAACTGGGCAAATCATTCGACATTACGGGCGTCTGGAAAAGCAAAAACTTCAGGCGCATCAGCGACGACATTGTGGAGCGGGAAATCCAGGTGACGCTCAAAAACGCCAAGGACATACCCGTGACCGTGCGCGTGGTCGAGCCGGTGCCCGGCCAGTGGGAAATGCGCAAGGAAAATTACAAGCACCAGAAAACCACCGCCAACACCGCAACCTGGGACGTCTCCGTGCCAGCCAATGGCGAGGCGCTGCTGGAATACCAGGTGCGCTACCACTGGTAAGCCAGTGCTGGGGAATTTGCGTCCGCATGCCGCGCGGAACCCTCTCCCCCGACCTCTCCCCATCCCTCCCCAAAGGGGAGGGTGCAATTTGCTCCCTCTCCACTTGTGGAGAGGGGCGGGGGCAATGAAGGGAGGCGCTCCCTTTGTTCCCCGTCATTGCGAGGAGCGCAGCGACGCGGCAATCCAGACTGCGGCTTTGCCAGCCGCTGCTGCGACAATCCGGGCATGACTTCCTACGCGCCACTTGCCAATCCCGTCTTTTTGCAAGCCTGTCTGGGCCAGGCCACCCGTTACACCCCCGTCTGGCTGATGCGTCAGGCGGGCCGTTACCTGCCCGAATACCGCGCCACGCGCGCGCGCGCGGGCAGTTTTATGGCGTTGGCTACCAATGTGGACTTTGCCACCGAGGTCACGCTGCAACCGCTGGCGCGTTATCCGCTGGATGCCGCCATTTTGTTTTCCGACATCCTCACCGTGCCCGACGCCATGGGCCTGGGCCTGTCTTTCCAGAGCGGGGAAGGCCCCAGATTTGCCCGCCCGCTGCAAACCGAGGCCGACATTGCCGCGCTGGCCGTGCCCGACATGGACAAGCTGCGCTACGTGTTCGACGCCGTAACCGCCATTCGCCGCGCCCTGCAAGGCCGCGTGCCGCTGATCGGCTTTTCCGGCAGTCCGTGGACGCTGGCTTGCTACATGGTCGAAGGCGGCTCCAGCAGCGACTACCGCGTTGTCAAAACCCTGCTGTACGCGCGGCCCGATTTGATGCACCGCGTTCTGGCCGTCAACGCCGACGCCGTGGCCGCTTACCTGAACGCACAAATCGACGCGGGCGCGCAGGCCGTGATGGTGTTCGACTCGTGGGGCGGAGTGCTGGCCGACGGCGCTTTCCAGCCCTTCAGCCTGGCCTATACCGCGCGCGTGCTGCGGCAGCTTCAGCGCCATGGCCCCGACGGCGCGGTGGTGCCGCGCATTGTGTTTACCAAGGGCGGCGGGCTGTGGCTGCGCGAGATGGTCAGCGCCTTGCCCTGTGACACGCTGGGCGTGGACTGGACGCTCAATCTTGGCGCGGCCCGCGCCATTCTGGCCGAAAACGCCCGGCCAGCCGATGGCGCGGCGGCATCGGCCATCGCGCCCGCTGCGCTGCAAGGCAATCTGGATCCGGGCGTGCTGTTTGCGCCGCCCGAGGCCATTCGCGCGCAGGTGCGCGCCGCGCTCGACAGCTTTGGCCCACCATCCCACGCCGACGCGGCCCGCGCGGGCGTGGCGCACATCTTCAATCTGGGCCACGGCATCAGCCAGTTCACCCCGCCCGAGCATGTGGCCCATCTGGTCGACGAGGTGCACGGCTACTCGCGCACGCTGCGGCGCGCATAGCAAGCGCGGGCGCCGCTGTCAAGCCAAAAAATGCACATATCCCACAAAAATTTTGTCCATGGGGCTTGACTTGTGCACAAAAACTAGCCTTGGCCTCCGGTGTCCGAAGAAGCCCCCGCAAGGCATCTGAAAACATCGTAACCCGTTGATTTGTATGGACTTTGTAAATTGCCGTTTTGCTACGCAATGTAAGAATCCCCTTGATTGGCAAGGCTTGCGCCGCAACCGGCGCGGCTTGTCAACAAAGTTATCCACAAAAACAGGGGATGAGTGGCAAGACACTGCCAAATCAAGCACTTAGGCTTTGAATTGAATGTGATCCAGTCCCCAGACACCCCGCCGGGCGCGTGCCACTGGCTGTCCATTGTGGTACCCACGCCCGCGCACAGCAATGTGGCGCAAACGCTCAGCTACCGCAGCGATCGGCCTGTGCCCGCCGGCGCGCTGGTGCGCGTGCCCTTGGGGCGGCGCGAGGTGCTTGGCGTGGTGTGGCAAAACGACGCACCCGCGCCCGTGGCCGATTTGCTGCCGCACATCCGGCCCGTGGCCGCCGTGCTCGACGCACTGGCGCCCCTGTCGGCCGAATGGCGCAAGCTCATCGACTTTACCGCACGCTATTACCAGCGCGCGCTGGGCGAGGTGGCGCTGGCCGCGCTGCCGCCGCAACTGCGCGGCCTGAGCCAGGCGCAACTGGCCCGGCGCTTGAACCGCAAAACAACGCCAGCGGCAAAAGCCAGCGCGTTGCCAGCGGATGGCGCCGCGCCGTCGCCGCCACTGCCCGTGCTCACTGAAGAACAAGCGCGCGCGCTGCGCGCCATGGCGCGCGAGGCGGGGACTTTCTTGCTGCATGGCGCCACCGGCAGCGGCAAAACCGAGGTGTATTTGCGCGCCAGTGCCGACGCGCTGGCGCAAAACCCGCAAGCGCAGGTTCTGGTGCTCACACCCGAAATCAACCTCACGCCCCAATTGCTGGCGCGCTTTGAGGCGCGCTTTGTGCCGCTGTACGGCGCGGAGGCCGTCATCGCCATGCACAGCGCGCTCACACCCGCGCAGCGCCTGAACAGTTGGCTGGCCGCGCACACGGGACGCGCGCGCATTGTTCTGGGCACGCGCATGGCGGTACTGGCATCCATGCCCGCGCTGGCGCTGATCGTGGTGGACGAAGAACACGACCCCAGCTACAAGCAGCAGGAAGGCGCGCGCTACTCGGCGCGCGACCTGGCCGTGCTGCGCGGGCATCTGGCGGGCGCCAAAGTCATTTTAGGATCGGCCACGCCATCGCTGGAGAGCTGGCACCAAAGCCGCCCCGCCGCCGACGGTGACAGCGGCGGACGCTACCGGCGCCTGGGCATGCCGCGGCGCGTTGGCGCCGCGGGCGACGGCACTGGCTGGCCGCGCGTGCACTGCGTGGACATGAACCTGCAACCGCGCGGCACCCTGATTGCCGCGCCCCTGCTGGATGCCATCGCCCAGCGCGTGGCGCGCGGCCAGCAATGCCTGCTGCTGCTCAACCGGCGCGGCTACGCGCCCGTACTGCAATGCACCGATTGCGGCTGGAACAGCGCCTGTCCGCATTGCAGCGCGTTCCAGGTCTTCCACAAAGCCGACCGCACACTGCGCTGCCACCACTGTGCTCTGAGCCAGCCCGTACCGCGCGCCTGCCCGGAATGCGGCAACACCGACCTGGGCATGCTTGGCCAGGGCACCGAGCAGCTTGAAGAACACATCGTCCGACTGCTGGGCGACATCACCCGGAGCGACGGCGGCGCGGCGCGTGTGGCGCGCATCGACGCCGACGCCACGCGCGCGCAAGGCGCGCTGCAAAGCCGCATGGCCGCCATGCACGCGGGCGAAGTCGATGTGCTGGTGGGCACGCAAATGATTGCCAAGGGCCACGACTTCAGGCGCGTCACACTGGTGGCCGCCATCAACCCCGACAACGCGCTCTTTTCCAGCGACTTTCGCGCGCCCGAGCGCCTGTTTGCACTGCTCATGCAAGCGGCCGGCCGCGCCGGGCGCGACGCCGCCCTGGGCGCAGCCAGCGAAATGTGGGTCCAAACGCGCCAAAGCGCCCACCCGTTGCTGCTGGCGCTGCGCGCGCACGACTTCGACGGCTTTGCCCGGCACGCGCTGGCCGAGCGCCAACAGGCCGGACTGCCGCCATTCGTGCACCTGGCGCTGCTGCGCGCCGAAGCGCGCACGCAAGAGGCGGCCCAGGACTTCCTGCGCGCCGCATCCGACACGGCCCGCGCGCAACTGGCAGAAGACGCCGAAACCGCGCGCCTTCTGCCGCGCGTCACCTTCTACCCCGCCGTCCCCATGGCCATGCCGCGCGTAGCGGGCATGGAACGCGCGCAAATGCTGCTCGAAAGCCCCTCGCGCGCCGCCTTGCAGCGCGTACTGGCGGCCTGGCAACCCATACTGCACGCCTTGCGCGCGCAACACCGCGGCATCGCGCGCTGGGCCGTCGACGTCGATCCGCTGGCCGTGTAAGCCGCGCCACAGGCGGCGGGCACGCCAAGCCAGCCACGCGGCCAGCAGCGAAAACGTCAGCACAGCAGCACCCGCCATCGGCCCTGTCATTGCGAAGGTCAACGGCACGGTAATCATTGCCACCAGGCGCAAAGCATTGATTGCCCTCGCCGACCTCTCCCATCCCTCCCCAAAGGGGAGGGTGCAATTTGCACCCCTCTCCACAAGTGGAGAGGGTGGGGGGTGAGGATGGGGCGCGCGAGGGCGATGTCCTGTTATTTCCCCTCCCCCATTTATGGGGGAGAGGGTTGGGTGAGGGGGGCCCGCGCGGCGCAGACCGCGCTTCTTGTCAAACCGTCAACTGTGCAATCGCCAGCGCAGCGCGGGCAGGGTCAAAAGCGCCAGCAGGGCAACCAACGCGCCCAGCGGCGCGCTTTCACCCAGCGCGGGGACGGCGCTGACAAGCGTTGTTGCGCGCCGGACGCGCACCTCGTGAATGTTGGTCTCGCCGCCTGTTCGGGCGGTAAATCCCATTTTGAATGCCGCGGGCACCGGGCCATTGCCAGCCAGCGAGAAGGCATCCATCACCTTGACAAAGCCCGTGCCGGGATCGATTTCCACCGTCACCGTTGGGGGCACACCAGATGAAGCGGGCGAAATGGTGACGCGCACGGTACGCGCACCCGCGCGGCTTCCCGTTGCAATTTGCCCCAGGGCTGGAAAGGCACTGGGTAAAACAACCCGTTTCAGCGTGGGATAGCCAAGGCTTACCGCGCCCAGCATAACCACGCTGTTCCTTGT